>DATEDU010000363.1:0-5806 GCA_035281525.1 Pyrinomonadaceae bacterium
GCCGCAGCTCTTTCCCGCGCGTCAGATAATGATGAGACTGGAAAGAACGGCTTGATGTAACTATCTTCACGTGCGACAGGAGGCTCGCCTGCCGCGGGCTCTCCTGAAAGCGAATGGATCACTAACTCAAATGTGTCCGACGCCAGGACCGTAAGCGTGTCGTCTGCGAAGCGAACTGCTAAACCGGTCACAGCCTCGTAGAACTTTGCTAACCGTTTGTGGTCTCCGGTAAAAATAACCGCCCCAGGTCTGATGTTCGTGGATATCATTTCGCGGTTTTAATTTTCTGCCTTGGCGCACCTCGCCTCTCTTGATCAACTTGCCGCGCTCTAGCCCAGTAGCGAAATGAGAAACAAACTTTTTAAGATCAGGTAACCCACTCGCTATCCTAAAACGGCGCGCATTACTCCCGCCAAGTCGCGCAATGCACGCTGCCCATCACCCGCATAGGCTGAGCCATGCATAGCTGCAATCGTCCGTGGCTTTAGGTCCGCAAGCCCCTGCAGAATGCGATCTGTATGTTTCGTATAAGGCATGTAGTTGGCAAATGGACCAGCTTGATAGTCCACTAAAGTTTTGTGAGCTCGCTCGATTATGTCAGACTCCGTTAGCGGCTCGACGTTTCCGCCCTGGTGAAACAGGTCTGAAGATAACAACGTGCCGTTTACCTCTTCGAACAGAAGGCCCGCCTCCCAACAATGCGGGACATGAGGCGTCTGAACGAAGCGGAAGCGGTACTTGCCTGTGCTCACCACATCGCCGCTTGACATGCCCAAAGCCGGACGGAGAGCGAAGTCATTGATGCTCACCAGCGCCCCGACCATGCTGCATACGGGCTGCGCAGCCGGAGCAAGTTGCAGCCATTCATTCAGTGAACCGCACTCATCCGCCTCGAAGTGCGAGAAGCCGATCCAACGGATGCGGGAAGGATCGATAACGCTTTTCGTCGCTTCAAGTACTGTGGGAAACAACGACCTCATTCCCGTATGAAACAGTAATGGCTCATCATCTTTGACTAAGAACTGGTTGAATTGCAGGTCGATTTCAGGGATGTAGGTTGAGATTCGATATAGATCAGGCGCAATTTCAGTTACTGACATGATAGTTAACCCTCAATTCCCTCGTTCGTTTGAATAAAATCGTAGGTCGTGGGAGAAAGGCTACACGATACGGTGGCTTAATGAAAAGCGAGTCATTTAAGACGCAGTAAAGGCGTCTCTTTATTCCGCGACGATCTGGATCCTGCAGGTGTGGGTTGCCGTATGCCCGAAAGCGTCTGCGATCTCGGCCGTCACTTGAATAGTTTGCAGAGCCAAACCGGTTGTGTCGACAACAATCGTATAAGTGTGCTGTCCCGACGCTATCCTTCCAGCACTCACACTCCAGGTAGGACCGCGTTTTGGCTTGAAGATGCCCGCTTCCGCGTTCAAAGACATACTCGAGCCGGCCTTTGCCTCTGACGGACAGTGTATAAGTACTGTCGTGTAATGAGCGACAAACGTTTGAATAAACAACTCCGGTTCGTCGTAATACCTTGCGCAGGGATGCTCGTCAGGTACTGCACCTAAGTAGAAGAGCTGAAGAATTGTACCTCCGAATGTGCTTACTAGCAGCCCATCATTACTGCGATAACTCCTAATATCACGGTGCGTGGTAGTTGAAGGAAACGCTTCCAGCGTCTTCTTGCGAATCTTGAGAACGTCAAGTTTTAGTTTCGTTCGCGGTTCAACTTGAACGAACATAACCGTCTCAGGATTGAGGCTTCTCGAGCACCTCGCATATTCCTTCGTAAGACCACCCGAAAAAAGAATGAAGACATCTTCTCGATCCAAACTGAATGCGCATGCTTCTCTTTGATCAGAGCACTGGTTGAAAATCCGCACCACGTCCGCTCTCGTGGAACGGAGCGGCACAATGCCACGCCAATCACGGGCGTAGGAAGCTTCAGGCGCGAAAAGTAATATCGCCAAAACTAAACCAGCCTTGATTAAGGCATTCATCACTTGCCTACAATCCGACGTTTTTCTTGTCCATGAGTCGGTTCAGGGTTTTACCAGCGGCGACACACTTTCGAGGTAAGCAGGTTTCAAATCAAATGTCTCGGACAGTTCTCTTAGAGACTGATAAGTTGCAGGCGAAATAGAGCATGAAGCATCAGAGATATAGCCACAAAGCAATTCAACGGTCGACCGATGCTCGCCTCTGTGAATTAGCTCATTCATGCGCGCCACAGGTCCGTCAGTCTCGTTCGCGGCGTTAAAACGGCCATAAAAACGGCTAATACACGGGGCAACCTCTGATAAGACTTTTCTTATCTTTGCGATAACTTCCTGGTCATCCGTCGTCTGTCGTTCACTTCGAAACTGAACGTTATACTTGACCTTAATGCCGGCACACGATTCTTTCGAGTCTTGAAAATCGAACTGCTCTAATCTATCCGGCGAGCTGATGAAAATCGTATCTTTGCTTTTCCATGCTGCGTCAACCGTGTACCGATCACCCCAATTCATCAGATAGCAGACAACCTCACCCTTGGACTGCAAAATCCCCTTAGGCTTCTCCAGAGTTGCCATCGTATAAACTTTCGATGCGCATTCTCGGTGGTATGTGGCGAGAAATAAGGTTCGGTCTGGCGAGGGAAACCGATTCAACGGCTTATTATTGCAAGGGTCGGTCATGTGCGCGCAACCAACAGTTGAAAGCAGGCTGAGGATTATTAGACTGAGATGCAGTTGTAATTTCATAAGCGCTATCGAGACATCTCACTGACCGCGAAGCGTATCGGAAAGGGACTGTTTTGTCACGAATCATTGTGAGACAATGCGGCCTCGAAAAAAGCAAAAAGCGCAGGAAAAAGCCACAAGAATCCGGTCGCTTTGCGGCATTAACTTGGAAGCAGGCTCGAAAGCAAACTGTGCCTAACCAGCGAGGAGTTGCAAATGAAATCAGAGTTTCCCGGCGCCGTTCCGGAGATACCGGTCAACGATATCGCTACCGCAGCGGCTTACTATCAAGACAATATGGGTTTCACTTTGGACTGGGGTGATGAAGATCTCGGGTTGGCAGGGATCTCGAAAGGCAATTGTCGAATGTTCCTGGCGAACCAGCGGTATCGGACACACTGCGGCAACGTGGGACCATCGTTGACTTGGCTGAACCTGGAAAGCAAAGAAGATGTGGATGAACTATATCGACTTTGGAGCGCGAGCAACGCCAAGTTGATGTCTGCGCCGGAGTCAAAGCCCTGGGGCTTGCACGAGTTCACGGCGGCGGATCTGGATGGCAACCTCTTCCGGGTCTTCTATGACTTCGCCACTCCTGAACGCGAGGAGCGTGGAGGAGACGTTCAATAGCCGTTGGCAGCAATGAGCTGCCGGACCTTGGCAGCGCATTCGGAAGATTCGAATGCTGAAAACGGCAGCCAATAAAAAATATTCTTAACGGGATAGAAAAGGAATCCGTCGTTTGTCTCAACGATTTTGAAGAAACTCTTCCACGCAAGAGTAGCTGTAACTTGGCACGTTAGGACTCAGGAATTATGGCTGGCGGCGATTAAAACCGGGCGCCTTGATGGGATCGGGCGCTGCAGGAATGGCTGCTAACATGCACGAGCCATTGAGCCAAAGGACTAACTACGACCAATACCACTGTTCCTAAGGAAATGATCCCAAGCGCTCCTATCACTTGGCCACCGCACTTATCATCTGGATGTGCGCGATAGTACTTATAAAGAAATATTAGCCACGAAAAGAAAATGAACAAGACGAACGGCAGGACGCCGCCGAGCAAGTGGGCGAGGGAATGAAAGCGTTGCAATCTGAAGAACAGCAGGACGCCCATGAGCAGCGAAAACGCGAAGAGACTCAACAGCAGCAATAAGCTCAAGGTTGTTTGGAGTGCTTCGGACATTAGCTTGGGTTCTTGCGCTGTTTGTGTTTGGGCGGGGGAAACTCTTCGCGCGCCAGCCAGGGAGGGAACGCCATGATCAACCCAAAGAAAAGACCCGTTACAAGTGCTTCGATTAGCCACTCCAGAACTAGATCTCGCGTGGAGCCACCCACGTCTAACGTGTCACCTTGCACATACGAGTAAATATCGGCCGCGAGTGAAACTATCGCGATGTAGCCGCCGCACCATAAAGCGCTACGTAGGAGCCGAAGCCAACGCACGCGACTAGAATTTTCTTCGCTGGTTTGCGTCGATGGCGACTCAAGTGTTGCAGGTTCAGCCATGATCAATCTTAACGATACGCTGTATCGGATGGCGCTTTACGCCAAGTGTAGAAACGCCCTCTTATTTTCGCCTTCGCTTGGGTCGCTTGTCAGCCTTCCCGTACTCGACCTCGTACTCCAGAGCGACAATCCCTGTCTTCTCGTAAACTTTGTGGCTAATTAGCTTTAGTTTCGTCTGCCGAGCTGGCCCGGGGACCAGCGGAATCCCTTCGCCGAGAAGCACTGGAATGATTGCGACCTCCACGGTGTCTACCAACTGCGCCTCGAGAAGGCTGTGAAACAGGACCCCGCCACCGAACAGCCAAATGTCCTTCCCAGACTCAGCTCGCAGTCTTGCAACCGTCTCTTTAGCATCATCGGCAACGATCGACACCTTAGGATAGTCCTGTTGCCGCAGCGTCCGCGAGAAAACGAAGGTCTTTACACCGGGCGACCCGCCCTGCCCGCCAGGCCCCATTGCTTCAAATGTTCGGCGACCCAGGAGAAAGGTGTCGAACTGCTCGAAAAGATCGGCGAAGTCTATATCCGGGTCCATGATGATCCAATCAGCTTCGCCCTTTGGACCGGCGATGAACCCGTCCAGACTCATTGCAACAGAGTAGCGAACCTTTCTCATGAAGCGCCCTAAGTACTTTGCGGATCAGCGTGAGCTGAGAATCGAGCGAAGGCTATTTCCGCTCTTAAAGGCCCATTCACCTTTCATTAAAATGTCCGACACCAACCATTGTCTGCCAATACGTTCAAACACGAGTACATCAGACCAACTGGACGTTGCGCCACCTTGCCGATATTTCAATTGAACAGGCACTTCGGCTCTATTACCGCGCACTGAAGCGCGTCCAATTCGAAAGGATTGAGCTCCCTCGAAGAGACTGGAGAATAGATCCCCATCGGCCCACGGCGGTTTTTCGTCAGGGTGCTTTCGAATGTATTCCGCCTGGATCTTCCTTGCTGCTAAAAAGAGGTCTTTCAAGTCAGAAGTGACAAGAGGCGATAGTAGTTTCAATTGATTGTCATTGGGCAAGCCGTTAATTTTTAATTTCAAGTAGGTTCGGTAGAACTGTTGCGCGGCACGACTTGGTGAGGACGTTGAAGATTGCGCGGACACCGATTGGCCAAGCGCGAGGATCGAAAGAACGACAGCTGGGATGAAAAGTTTTTTCATAAACAATCTAACGTCCGATTACCGTGGCTCTCCTGTGTATTCAATCACCTCGTATTTACATCTCGCCCGGTTTCTATATTGAACCTAAAGACGAACAAAAAGAATTGTACTTGCTAAATAGACAATACTCTCCTCATCTCATGACGCAAAGTATCAACATCTCCAACCGGAACGGTAATTACATTTTTGACGTTTGCCAATCCGCATGCCGTTGAAGCAATCACCGGCTTGCCGCGGGCCAGGGCCTCGAGCAATCTTCTGGGCTTGTGCTCTACAAATGCCGGCAGCACTACCGCGTCGACGCCCTCTAGCCAATTTTCCGAACCTGCGCGGTGTTCAGTTGATGTCCCATGCCAAAAGTCTGAGCCTTCCAACTGTGCTCCGACCATGATTATTTTGATGTCCAATC
>DATEDU010000364.1:0-6292 GCA_035281525.1 Pyrinomonadaceae bacterium
AAGGAAGTTTTCCATTGCCCGGCGCCTCTGCCTTCTTGCGCAAAACTGAGGCGCCCTTAACCATATCCTCAACTTCGACTTCGTCATCGACAACCATGTTCCTGCTGGACGGATAGAGCGAACGGCGGCCCGAAGTTTCGACTACAGTCGCTCCTGCTCCAACAGCGGCTGTGGCTGCACGCGCTGGTTCAGCAGACATGTCGACAGACGAAGGAGGCGCTGTCACAGATCTGGTTGCGGTCGCTAAATTTGCCGTAGTAGCGGCATCGGTTTGCCTCATGAATTCGGCAACTCGTTCCGCAGGCGTCAACTCCTCCACTGCCTTCAGCGCACTCTTAGCTGCTTGCTGTTCGGCGCGAAGCGCAAGTTTCTTTTCTTTCTGCAGGCGCGCTGCTTCTCGGCGAGCCTGGCGCCAGGCGGTGAAACGTGCGGGCGCAGTGCGGACAAAAGCGAACCGGTCCCCAATTGCGGCAATCAGCTTTTCATATAGACCAATGAACGAGAAGTTAGTCGCGAGGAGCAGGCCGGTAGCGGCGAGCGCAATGAGAATCACTGTCGCGCCAGCGGTATTCAGGCCGCTCGCGAGAGTGCGGGCGATGACAGTCCCGACCAAACCTCCCGGTTGAACGCTGGAATCAAAAACTGGCTTGAGCTGTGATATCGACAGCAGTGCTGAGGCAGACAACACCAGGACGATCAATCCAAGCAACGGGTAAAAAGGCGTTTGAATTTTTCGCGCGCGAAAACGGCGCCACGCCGCCGCCAGTAGCAGCGGTGGAAGTAAGAAGGCGCCGACGCCTATTGCCTGGAAGAGCGCGGCGGCAACGTTCGCGCCAATTGCTCCAGCCCAGTTGCGCGTTTCGAGTTGTCCGGCAGAGTTCCAGGATGGGTCGTTTGGAAAATAAGCGGCTGAGACGAGGCAGAGAGTAAGCAACAGAGCGAGTGCCAATAGGAGGATGGCAACGATTTCATTTCGCCGGCTGTTGCGCACGACGATCACTCGCGGCTTTTCATTGACTTCTGAAGTAACCATCAAAACTCCGCTACGATCCGCTTTGGTATCCAATCGGACGTATATGTCCTATTGGTCCTATTACGCAGCTTTCTTTGCCAACAGATACGCTTTAATAAAATCATCAATGTCGCCGCCGAGCACTGCGTCAACATTCCCTCTTTCCAGCTTCGTCCTCGTATCCTTCACTAAACGATAAGGTGCCAGAACATAACTTCTGATCTGCGAGCCGAACGAGATATCAGCCTTGTTCGCTTCCAACTCAGCAGTTTCGGCGCGTCGTTTCTCAAGCTCTAATTCATAAAGCCGCGACCTCAAGACTTGCATGGCGACCGCGCGATTCTGGTGTTGCGATCTTTGGTTTTGGCACTGAACGACAATGCCGGTCGGAATGTGAGTAATGCGAACGGCCGAGTCAGTCGTGTTTATGTGCTGGCCTCCCGCGCCCGTCGCCCGGTAAGTGTCAACGCGCAAGTCCTTTTCCTGGATTTCCACTTCAATGTTTTCGTCGATCTCGGGATAGACGAAAAGAGAAGCAAAAGACGTATGACGGCGAGAGGCCTGATCAAACGGTGAGATGCGCACGAGCCGGTGAACTCCCGCCTCGGCTGCGAGGAGGCCGTACGCATATTCACCTTCCACGCGAAAAGTGACGCTTTTCAAGCCTGCCTCTTCACCCGGTTGATAGTCGAGGATCTCCGTTTTGAATCCCCGTTGCTCAGCCCACTTCAGATACATACGCAGCAGCATCTCGGCCCAGTCTTGCGATTCCGTTCCTCCCGCGCCAGGGTGAATCGTGCAGATAGCGCTGAGATGATCGTTGTCTCCAGCCAGCAACATCTCGATTTCGGCCTGACCTAATCCGTGTTCGAGGCGCTCGATTAATGAGCGCAGCTCCTGAAGCGACCCTTCGTCTTCTTCCGCAAACTCAAAAAGCACTTCGGCGTCTTCGATCTCGCCTTCGAATTGTTCCTGCCGTCGAATCTTCTTCTCCAAGACACTTCGTTTTTGCAGTAGCTTCTGTGCGCTTTCCGGATCGTTCCAGAAATCCGGCGAAAAGGCACTCGCCTCGATTCGCTTTAACTCTTCGCGGCCGGCTGCAACATCAAAGAAACCTCCCGAGTTGCTTTACGCGTTGCCGCAAGCTCTCATAAGAAGTTTTCAAATCCTGAATTGATATGCTGTCGATCATCTTGTCCTCGAACCAAACCTAAACTTTGTACACCCCGTCGCTACCGCTCCGGGTTCTGACAAACGTCCCTGCAAACGCCAAAATACTCAAGGCCGTTGTGACCCCAACGAACAAGTCGCCACGCCTTGAGTAAAAAGTATCCTCGCTTTCGCTGCGAGCAATTGACCAAACGCGCATCGCAGTTTGAAAGCCTTCTGTGGCATCTCTCACTGCACCTGTAGTCGTGATGTAGGCTGTGATCCCACTGTTGGTAACACGCAGGATCGGCCTTCCATTCTCGACGGCTCTAAAGATCGCGTTCGACAAATGCTGCTGCATCACTGCCGTTGGTCCAAGATAGCCATCGTTGGAGATATTGATCAGCACGTCAGCTCCTTCGCGAGTCAGATTTCTCGGAATATGTGGATAGGCCGACTCGATACAAATAAAAACTCCCGCTCGGACTTCGCCTATCGTCATTGGTCGATAGTTCGTGCCCGGAGTAAAGTCGCCAACGATTGCTCCGATCAAGCTCGCTCCCGGCATCCAGCGCGGCAGCGGGACATACTCGCCAAACGGCATCAGGCGAATCTTATCATACTGCGCGATCATCCGGCCCTCTTGATTTACGAGCACTGCAGAGTTGTAGATCCCTTCATTTGGCGCCTGTTCCTGCGAATTGAGTAGCAGTGCCGTCTGATGAGTTGTCGTGAACTGCTTGAGTAGCTCTTGCAACTGACGGTCGACGCCGTAAGTGAAGGTCATCGGTGACTCGGGCCAGATAACGAGTTTGGGCCGGAGGTCCTTGGGGATTTTACTTAGAGCCTCTTCGCTCATTGAGACGTGGCGTTTGACTAACTCCTCCATTTCCTCCGTTGACTTGACGAGAGTCATCGGAACGTTTGGCTGAACAGCAATGACGACAACCTCCGAAGGATTTGAGGCGGCTAGTCGATCTGTTGGAGAGGTGCGATTGACGCCAACGATCAATGCAGCGAGGCTCGCGAAAATCAGCACGGTAATGACTGCGGCCCTAACGGATCGTTGCACGATAAGAAATGCCAGAGCGGCGTTCGACAACACAATCAGGAATCCGACCAGGTATACACCACCCCATCGTGCCGTTTGAATCAGCACTGGATGAAATGCCTGCGAATAACCAATGGCGTTCCAGAGTTGACCGATGATCAGCAGTCTCGCCCACTCGAGCGAAGGCCAGAGAAGAGGTGCGACAAACAGTGCAGTCGTCCCCCACTTCTTTGTGACTCGCGCGATGACCAGCGCAAAGACGCCAATGAACAGACCGCCGAGCAGGGGCGCCGGCAGCAGCAGTACATAAGCGAGCCAACGAGGTATGCCGCCGTACTGGACCATCGAAAAGGTTAGCCAGTGCGTGGAACCATAGAAGAAGATCGCGCCCGCGATCCAGCCAAGAAGAAATGCTCGTCGCGCATCCGGCTTTCGCGCGAGAACCACGAGTAGCGGAACAAGGGCTACCCAGGCGAGCGGCCAAAAATTGAATCTGGGAAACGAAAGTATGAGAAGAATTGCCGAGGCGATTGCGGCGGCCCAATGCATCGACGCGAGTTTAACAAAATCCTGAAATGCGTCCTAAGGTGTTCCTGGTTTCACAGTGTCTCAAGTTTGCAGCGAGGGGCGTCCGGTGTCGGGTATCAGGTGCCGGGTGTCGCGGATCTGGCATCCGATACCTGGCACCCGACACCCGCTTAGCGACCGTGTAAAAAATCTTCGTAAAAAATTCTTTGTTCGATAACGTACAGCGCTCCCATTTACTCCAAAAGGTCGTTTTCGCAAGTCAAAAAGCCAGAAAACGTCACTGTCAAACTGACAAATTTCGGCGCAAGTTGATAGTTCGGCCAAGCTCGATTCAGAAAGACTAGACGGCTTCAACTCGTCGAGTTTGGCTGAATTTGTATGAGGGTGGATGTTGTTAAGTTTGATAGAACGCCAATAAAAATGCGGGAGAACCCAGCCATTTCTGACTGGGTTCGAAGTTCGGGGGGCTCACTGAAGGGTTGCTCGGCGGGCGGCTGGCGCAGCGGCAGGCGGCGCTCAGAGAAATGTTGGCGGCGGGGGCACGGGTTGACTTTCCTTTGGTCTACCGTGCGTGCCGGTCAGCCTTAGAGCACCTCGTGTGCCACAAACACATTGCCAATTGCCAATTGCCGATTGCCGATTGGGTTTGACCGGAGACGGCCAGTTGGCCATCGCCATTTAGCAATCGGCAACGTCACGTTCAGTTAATTGGCAATCGGCAATTGGCAATCGGCAATGACTAGTTCTTGCCCATGGTGACTTGGCGTTTGAGGGCGATCGCTTCCTGATTATTTGCGTCGATCGTCATTGCACTCGTAGCGTACTTGGTAGCTTCACCAATATCGCCACGTTCAAGGAAGATCCTGCCAAGTAAGATGTGAGCATCGATCAGTTTCGGATCCCAGAAGATAGCAGTCTTGAGTGCGGCGATCGCTGCCTCCTGATCACCGCGTCGCTGGTTGATGCGACCGCTCAAAAGGTAAGCTTCAGCGTTGGTGGGTTCGATCATCACCACGCGATGCAGTTCGGGCAAGGCTTCATCGTCACGTCCCGCTTGATACAGCCCGCGAGCCTTCTCGAGCAGGTCCTGGACCGGCGAGGTTGCCGTTGCAGTGTCGGTATTTCGTATGCGCAAAAGATTATTAACATCGTCGCGGTTCAAGACATCGCGCATACGCAATGACACATTGCTCGTGCTTTGAGACTTCTGCCATTCCGTTTGCCACTTCGCATATGTCTGCAAATATCGCCTCGCCTGATCGTCGGCGGCTGTTGCGGCTTCGTTCTTGCCAACCTTCTCCAACGACTTGGCAAATAGGAAATAGGCCTGCCCGTCTCTTGGATCGCCGGTGATAACAGGTCTGAGCTGATCCGCAGCTTCTGAGTACTTGCCTGCGAGAAACAGTGCGTAGGCATAGTTGAAATGAACCATTGGATCATCGGGCGCTGACTCAGCAGCTCGAGCCAGAAAGGATGAGCCTTGGTCAAGTAAACGCTGTCGTTCGGCGTCTTTCTTTTCTTCTCGTGCGGCCTGCACAGCCACCGCGCCGGCATTGTTGTAAATGCCAATTAAAGGCATGTCAGACGACAGTGGCACGAGCGAGGCTAGAGAACGTCCATATTCGCCCTGTTTGGCATATCCGAGTCCTGCGTAAAAAGCAGCCTCAGCGTAATGCGGATCTTTCTTTTGAACTTTAATGAAATACTCCGTCGCGTCTTTCCATTTACCTTCCAGCATATGGAAGCGACCCAACTCGAAAGCGGCCTGAGGGTAGACGGCGCCGGCGTTGGCTTCAGCATAAAAGTGGAGAGCATTCTTCAGGTAGATGGCGCGCTTCGGATCGCGCTCGCCGAGTTGGACGCCTTTTACGTAGGCTTCAAATGCGCGTTGAGGAATCTTCGTGGCTTCCTGGACCAACTGGTTCTGCGAAAATGGCAGCGCCTTGTCGCGCTGATAGAGAATCTGATAGGCAATTCGGCCCTGAATATTCTGAAGCGTTGTCAGCAAACCGCCGAAGTCAAATTGTCGAGTAGCCCAGGCGCCGTCGTAACTTTCGCCAAGCGTGCGGCCTTCATTGACCTTGATGACGCGGGCGGTAACTTGAACGTAGGCTTCGTCGGACGATTTCTCCTTGTCGGATTTGTTCGTTCCTTCCGCATCGGGAGCAGGATTCACCGAATAAGTGCCGATGACAAGCATGGTAGCCTTTGCCTCACGGGCGAGCTTGATGGCCGTCGCTCGGGAAGGAATGACGGTCGCAGGTAATCTCAGTCGCTGATACGCGAGTTCGCGCTCGTCGTTGGAGACAACGACCAGGCCCGGCTTGTTTAGCAGTTCGGCAATGGAGTTCGCGAAGCTCTCACCTACCCAGTTGTATTCAGGACGGTTCGAGGTGTTCTCGAACGAGAGCACCATAACCACGTCACTGCCGCCAGAACTTTGGCCCAGCGCAGACGGGGAATAGGAGAAAACCAACAGCGCAAAAGCAAGCGCTAAAACAAGATTCTTAAACAAAGTCATTCGCAAATCCTTACGCCTACCGTGTTTTTCT
>DATEDU010000365.1:0-52526 GCA_035281525.1 Pyrinomonadaceae bacterium
CCGAACGAAGTCAGCTGACGAGACAGGCTCGATTTCTTGTCGCAGACGATTGAGCGTGTAACTGTGAATACGCGCGAGCAGCCGGCGCGCACACCACTCCGTTGTTTCAGTTCCCGGAGTAAATTTGCCGCGGATGACGAAACCTTCCGCCTCGAGCTTGAGTAGCGCGCCTTCCATCTGATTTGCGGAAAGGGCGAACGACCGTACCAAATCATCTACGGTCACTGGCCCCAGGCCTTCGAGCCGGCCGCGGAGGATCTCGACGAGCGCGTCTTCAGCAGTCCACTCTTTTTGGTCGAGAATTGCGGGCGCCGTGATCGCCGGTTCTAGAGTGGCTTGAGGATAAATCACTTTGAGTTGCGGCAAACGCTCTGCAGCTATCCAGAGGTTCAGTGCGGCATCTTTTTGAAGCACTGCGGTGCGTCGATCCTGCTGCAATTGACTAAAGAATTCCTGCCACTGTGTGCCTTCAGCCGCAGTCAAGAACCCCAATTCGACCAGCGCATCGTGCAGCTCATCAACGTCGCGCGGCTCTGCCCACGCTTCGTCGCGAACCCGATCAATTGCTGCTTGATCAAGCTTGCCGAGATCGGCCGCCGTCTGCGGATCGAGCCAGCGACGTTGGAAAACAGCGCGCGTGCGACGTTCCTCGAGAGGTGCATCGTCGAGGTAGGCATAAGGACGGGCGTTGAGTATCTCAGCAGCGAGCGGAGACGGTTCCAACAGGTCGCGTGCAAAAAGGTTTCTTTCATTACGCTCGATCGACGCCAGCAACGACTCGAGGCCGTCGATGTCCATCGCTTCTTCGAGACAATCGCGGACGGTTTGGCTGACCAATGGATGACCCGGAATCTCGATTTGCCCCGGCAGGTTTTCGGCACAAGCCACTTGCTCGGGAAAAACCGCCGTCAAAAGATCTTCCGCATCCATGCGCTGCAATTGAGCTGGTATCTTTTTGCCACCTCGTCTCCTGAGGACGGCCAGCGACCGTGTCACATTCCACCGCCAGCGCACGTTCCACATCGGTGCGTTCAGTAACGCCTGGCACAGTAACTCACGAACTGTACGCGAATTCAGGTAATGGAAGACGTCTTCGAGCGGAAAACTGTGTGTTGGGCCAAGGGATAAAACTATTGCGTCTTCCGTAGCAGCGGCTTGCAGCTCGAAATTGAATTGCCGGCAAAAACGCTTACGCAAAGCGAGGCCCCATGCTCGGTTCAATCGGCTGCCGAACGGCGAATGAACGACCAGCTGCATGCTGCCGCTATCGTCAAAAAATCTTTCGAGCACGAGGTTTTGGTGGGAAGGCATGATGCCTAGCGCGAACTTTGCGCCCGCCAGGTAGTCGGCGATTTGCTCGGCGGCGCTCCGAGTGATGCCGATCTCTTGCGTCAGGTACTCGATTGCCGGCTCGAGATTGAGTCTTTGTTCGCCGTCGTCAGTAGCATCTGTGCTTGGACGCGTCGACGCGGTGATTTGATTGAGATCAACTCTCTCAGCTATTTCTTCTCTCAGACGCGAGACCGACACCGATAACTCGTGCGAGCGAGAAGGCGCTTCGCCCAACCAAAACGGTATCGACGGCGGCTGCCCCGCAGCATCTTCAACTCGCACCTTACCTTGTTCCACACGCAAGATGCGCCAGGACGTGTTACCGAGCTGGAAGATGTCGCCCTGCAAACTCTCAATTGCAAAGTCTTCATTGACCGACCCGATGACGAGCCCGCTCGGCTCAAGCACGACCGCGTAATCAGCAGTATCCGGAATGGCGCCTCCGGAAGTGATGGCGGCGAGTCGCGCGCCCCGCCGGGCACGAACACGATGATTGACGGCATCGTGATGCAGGTACGTCGAGCGGCGACCACGCTTCGTCGAAAAACCTTCGGCGAGCATGCGAACGATGGCATCAAAGTCTTTCCGTTCGAGATTCCTGTAAGGATAGGATCGGCGAATCACTGCGAAGAGCTCGTCCTCGGTCCACTCCTCTGCAGCCACCGTCGCGACAATCTGCTGCGCCAGAATGTCCAGGGGCTGTTCGGGAATTGAAAGCTGATCAAGCTCGCCTCGACGAACCGAATCCATCAAAGCCGCACATTCGACCAGCTCGTCGCGCGACAGGGGGAAAACTCGTCCTTTGGGAAAACCGGCGACCGTGTGATTCGACCTGCCCACACGTTGCAAGAAACTGGAGATCGACCGAGTTGAGCCGATCTGGCAAACGAGATTGACGTCGCCGATATCGATTCCGAGCTCGAGCGATGCAGTGGCTACCAGCGCACTCAGCTCACCAGCCTTGAGTCGTTGTTCGGCCGCCAGTCTCTGCTCGCGGGCAAGACTGCCGTGGTGGGCAGCGATATTTTCATCGCCAATACGTTCGCCTAAGTGACGTGCAACTCGTTCGGCGAGACGACGGGTGTTGACGAAGACCAGAGTGGTCCGGTGCTCCCGAATGAGTTGGGCGATGCGGTCGTAAATTTCATCCCATCCTTCGCCTGACATTACAGCTTCCAAAGGTGAGTCGGGAATTTCGACAGCAATGTCCAGCTTGCGTGCGTGCCCGCTATCGATGATGGTGCAGTTAGTGTTACCACCGTGCTCGATATTTGCGGTTCCCACGAGGAATCGGGCGACTTCCTCAATCGGGCGCTGAGTCGCAGAAAGCCCGATGCGTACAAGTTTCGAGTTTCGAGTTTCGAGTTTCGACTCTGATTCGTGTCTCGCAATCAAAGATTCGAGACGTTCGACAGACAATGCGAGATGCGAGCCTCTTTTATCGCCCACCACCGCGTGAATCTCGTCAAGAATCAGAGTGCGTGCCGTCTGCAACATGCGCCGGCCGCCTTCACTGGTCAGCAGGATGTAAAGCGATTCAGGAGTCGTGACTACGATGTGAGGGGGGTGCTTGGTCATCGCGGTGCGCTCGGCAGCAGGCGTGTCTCCGGTGCGCACGAGGGTACGAATATTTACTTCCGGTAGACTGAGAGCTTTGAGTTCTTTTTGGATGCCCTCGAGCGGCACCTGGAGGTTTGCTCGAATATCGTTGCTGAGCGCTTTGAGCGGGGATATGTAAACGACGTGGGTAGTGTCGTCGAGCTTTCCCTCGACGCCGAGCCGCACAAGATCATCGATGGCCGCCAAAAACGCCGCGAGCGTTTTTCCTGATCCGGTTGGCGCCGCGATCAGTGTGTGCTGATGTTCTTTTATCGCGGGCCACGCGAGCTGCTGCGGCTGTGTGGGAGAAGGAAAGCTCTGCGCAAACCAGCGTGCTACGGCTGGATGAAATATTTCCGGATTCATAAGGGACGGACATTATACGCCGAGCGGAAGCGAATTGCACGTATGAAACAGCGGCCTAGGGGTGCAACCCATTTAGTGATAAGTGATGAGTGATAAGTTATGAGGCAGATGCCTGGTTTCGTCTCCCATCACTTATCACTTATCACTTATCACTTATCACTTTTGTTCACTCAAATTGCCGTTTGAATCTCTCAAACTGTTCCTGCAAATCCTGAATTGCCGCCCGTAACTCAGCCATTTCGCCTTCGAGCTTTTCCACTCTATCGGTCCGCGCTCCCCGCGACGTACTCAGCCTTGCAGTTTCCTCCTCAGCTGCGAATGCCTCCACATCTACAGGGCCTGAAAGCAGATGTACGAAGCGAGCTTCTTTTTGACCCGGCTGGCGCGGCAGCCGCATGACCATCGGGTCCGGATCTTTCGAGATGAGACCATCAAGTGTCTGCTGGATCTCCTCCAGTCCGGAAAACTGATAAAGCCTCGAAGCATTGCCGCGTAATTCACCGGGCGTTTGAGTCCCCCGCAGCATGAGGACACACATGATCGCCACTTCAGGCGGGCTGAGATGCATCACTTCCGGCACGACGTGTTTGTACTTCGGAACACGGCTCGTGCTGCCGTGAAAGACATACACAAGATTCTTTTCACGAAGACTATCGACTGCCTCTGTTACGGTGTTCTCATCATAATGAGTGACGGGATGGCGATTGTTCTTTTGATTGCAGGCGAGTGTCAGAGCGTTCAGGGTTAGCGGGTAGTACTCTGGCGTCGTTACCTGCTTTTCGACCAGCGAGCCAAGCACTCGAACCTCGGTCTCGTTAAGCATGGATGTCCTTTGCGCAGCGGAATCCGGAAACCATCCAGCGTTCGTGTGCGTGAAAAAAATTACGATAAGTAGACCGGATGTGGAGTTGTGGCGTAGCAAACGATCCGCCGCGCAGGACCTTCTGATTTACAAACCACTTGTCGTTGTATTCATCAAACTCGGTTTTGAATCCGGGATAAGGCACGTAGTCTGAAGTCGTCCACTCCCACACATCGCCAATCATCTGGTGCAGTCCATCCCCAGTTTGGCCTTCAGGAAATGCTCCAATCGGCGCTACGCCCCAATAATTGTTTTCCAGGAGATTGGCTTTGCTGCTGTCGACGGTAGTATCGCCCCACGAAAAGTTGTTCTTTTCCTGCTTTGCGGAATCGAAGCAAGCTGCCTTTTCCCATTCGGCTTCAGTTGGCAGACGCTTCCCGGCCCATTTCGCGTAGGCGGAGGCTTCGTAATAACTGACGTGTGAAACCGGTTCGCCTGCTTTCGTTTCTACTGGATGAAGGCCTGAAAAATCGCGAATCATCCACGTGCCATCGTGCAGTTCCCAATAAAGTGGGGCTTGCCATTGCTCGCAGTTTACGGTCTCCCAACCTTCTGAAAACCACCAGCGGAAATCCTGGTACCCGCCCGACCGAATGAACTCGAGAAAATCCGCATTGCTGACCAGTGCGCGATCCAGGGCAAAGTCCTGCAGGTAGACTTGATGAGCAGGCTTCTCATTGTCGAACGCGAAGGCGTTATCAGTGCCTGGCGCATAGCCCAGCCAAAACAAGTCTCCTTTTATCTGCGCCATGCCCTCAACTTTCACGCTGCTGAACGGCACCGGTGTAATTTCAGGCTTGTAAAGGTCGGCCAGGAGATGCTTGATGTCATAGACCAACAGCTCCTGGTGCTGCATCTCGTGCTCGAGACCCAATCGAACCAACGCTCGTATCTTTTCAGATCTCGCATCGTCCTGTGCGAGATCAGCCAAAAAATCCATCATTAGCTCATCAATTCGACGACGATAGGCAGTCGTTTCTTTTACCGTCGGACGAGACTTTGTGCCGCGCTTCGCACGCTGAATTCGCGGCCCGAACCCTTCGTAATAGGAATTAAAGTAAAACAGGAAATCCTCTGAATATGGCCGGTAACCTGATTTATAAGTTTGGAGCAGAGTCTCGAAAAACCACGAAGTGTGACCGATATGCCAACGCGGCGGGCTCATGAACTCGGCGGTTTGGATCACGTAGTCTTCCGTTTCCAAAGGCGCAACAATCTGCATCGTTTTTGCCCGGACGCTTTGATAGAGATCCGCCAGCACACGTGTTTCGGACGGCCTGAATTTTCCGCTCGCTGAAACCATTTGGGTAACTAGAGGATAATTTGGTGATTGTCTCAGCGCAACCTCAGCGTTCTCTACGTCTCAGCTGTGATGACGCCTGCCTTACTTGACGACTATTGCGGTTGAGGAACGGTCGATGACTGTTCCGATCACGGATGCATCCGAATAATGCTCGCGGAGACGGATCAACATTGCGTCAGAATTCTCGCTGGTTACGGCCATGAGCATGCCGCCGGCGGTCTGCGGATCAAACAATAAATGCCGCATGTCTTTGCTAACGGAGTCCGCAATCTCCACGTCATCGGCTACATATTGCCGGTTCGTTTTGTCTCCACTCGTCAACATCCCTGCGGCCGCTAATTCCAAGGCTCCCTCGAGCACCGGCACACGAGATGAATCTATTTCAATCGCTACTTTACTCGCGCACGCCATCTCCCAAGCATGACCAACTAAGGCGAAGCCAGTCACATCTGTCGCACCTTTGACGCCGAACTCGCGCATTGCTTCAGCAGCATACTTTCCGGGCGTTAGCATTGTCTCAACCGAGTTCGCTGCTATCTCCGGAGTAGTCTTGCCCCATTTAATGCCCGTCGATATGACGCCCGTACCAATCGGTTTCGTAAGAATGATCACATCACCGGGTCGAGCGCCTGAGTTAGTCGCGACTTTCCCTGGATCGATCACACCCGTTATTGAATAGCCAAACATGATCTGCTCGTTATCAACGCTGTGGCCACCAAGCAATGTCACGCCAAACTTATTCAATGTTTCCAACCCGCCGCGCATGATCTCGCGCAGGATGTCCGGGTCAACGCCCTTCTTGGGAAAGCAAGTAATCGCCATTGCGGTGAGTGGGGTGCCGGCCATGGCCCACACATCGTTTATTGAATTCAGCGCCGCAATCCGGCCGTAATCGTAAGCGTCGTCAACGATGGGGGTGAAGAAATCCAGCGTCTGGACCAGCGCGAGGTCGTCTCGAAGGCGATATACACCCGCGTCGTCGGCTGTGTCGAAGCCGACAATCAAGTTTTCGTCAGCAGGTTGTTTTGGTAGCCCGCTCAAAACCTGAGCGAGTAGACTCGGGCTCAGCTTAGCCGCTCAACCGGAGCACGAAACCATTTCAGTCAGACGCATTCGACATCACTCCCTTCTTTAGATTCGATTCAGGAACTCAGGTGCTGTGTTTATACCACTGATTATCGCGACTTGCATCGTGAGGGTGTTACCGCGTTACTCTGTGGCTGGTTATGGGCACGAAGATCAGAATTGGGCCCGCGGGTTGGTCCTATAAGGATTGGGAAGGTGTCGTCTATCCGCTGAAGCCCGGCGCGAAATTCGATCCGCTCTCTTACCTTGCAAGGTTCTTCGACACGATCGAAATTAACAGCAGTTTTTATCGTCCCCCGACAGCTTCTACCACGAACTCCTGGGCAAAACGTGTCACTCACAATAAGGACTTCACGTTCACGGCAAAGTTACATCGCGTCTTTACGCATGAACGGGGGACAGCAACTGCCGAAGACACGCGCGCTTTTCGGGTCGGAATGGATGTGCTAGCCGGCGCCGGGCGACTCGGCGCCATTCTGGTTCAGTTTCCATGGTCGTTCAAGAATACTGATGAAGACCGAGTCTTTCTGACGAAATTGATCAATCGGTTTAATGTTTACCCGCTGGTGATTGAGATCCGGCATGCGTCCTGGAATACCCCGGCGATTTATGAGGAGTTAAGCGAGCTCGGTGTGGGCATCTGCAACATCGACCAGCCCCTCTTCAAGAAATCGATCAAACCGGCAGCTCTAACGACTTCTCCGGTAGGTTATGTGAGGCTCCATGGGCGTAACTACCAGAATTGGTTCCGCGAGCAAGCGCCCAGAGATGAACGTTACAACTATTTATATTCCGTCGAGGAGCTCGATCCGTGGATTACGCGGATAAGAGAGGTTGCAAAACAGGCGAAGGAGACTTACGTCATCACGAACAACCACTTCCTGGGCAAGGCGGTGGTTAACGCGTTGGAAATCAAATCCGTACTTGAAGAGCAACGCGTTCCCGCGCCTGCGCCTTTGGTTGAGAAGTATCCGCGGCTGAAAGAGGCAGCGAAAGCTGTCCACAAAACCACAGGAAATTAACACACGAAATCACGCGAAACATTTCAGGCCGACCTTGATTTCGGAACGTACTGCGCGAACGAAATCGGTAATCCATCAGGATCGACACACACTGCCAATTTTATCCCTTCATTTTCCCTTTGCGTGGGCGGCATCACAAAGTTGACGCCTTTCGATTTCAATTCCTCGTACGTTTTATCGACGTCGTCGACATTGAAACCAATCGAGCAGGTGCCAGCGTCTTTGTCGCTCGCTTCGCCCTTTGATTCCTTTCGCATCCCGCCACCGTGCAACGCAAGCGTAGTGGTGCCAGTCTGAAACTCAGTCCATTCCGGCGATTCAAACTTCAATTGGATTCCGAGCTTATCTCTGTAAAACTCGATCGACCGCGTCATATCCGAAACAATTACCATTGCGTAGTCAATTTGTTTAAACATTTAGCTACCTCTCTTGCGTGATCGTGACCCTCAGAATAGAATGCCCCGATTCCAACGAACCAGGAGTGAACTCGATGCCCAAAGAAGGAGCGGCTGCACCTGCATTTAGCGCCATGGATGCAAACGGAAAACCGGTGAAGCTCAAGGAACTGCGTGGCCGTAAAGTGGTGCTGTACTTTTATCCGAAGGATGATACACCAGGCTGCACCAAAGAAGCTTGTTCCTTTCGCGACTCCTTCTCTGAGTTCAGGAAGCGCGGCATTACCGTTCTCGGTGTTTCGCCGGACAGCGAGGCATCACACAAGAAGTTTACTGATAAGTACAAGCTGCCATTTACGCTTGTGGCTGACAAGGATCATGCCATTGCCGACGCTTACGGAGTGTACGGTGAGAAGAAGTTTATGGGGAGGACGTACATGGGAGTCCATCGCACGACTTTCCTGATCGATGAGAATGGCAAGATCAAGAAAATCTTTGAGAAGGTCAAACCCGACGAGCACGCTCGCGAGGTTCTCGAGGCTTTCGAAAACTAGCCGCTCAACGTTTGGCTCTTAAGCCGCCACCCATCCGCCAATCTTGTCCGGTTCACCCTCTGGCTTACGTCCGGGCATCAAACCTTGCAAGGCGCTGAACGAACTGGGCACGTCGGGCTTCCGTCTTGGAAATGACGGCGGAATAGCCTCGGTTTGAGAAATGCTCAAGTCCGAAAACTCGTTGATAAAGTACATCCGCGTATTATCAACGACTTCAGTCCGGATTTCGCGCGTCCAGAGCAGTAAGTTCGCGAGTGCGTCACCAATCTCATCCTTGCCTAGTTTAGTTTCCTGAGCTATCTCTCTTTGAGTCCGGGCATTACGTCTAATTGCCTCCCGAACCTTTTCTATCGGCGATAGCTTGCTCGGTAACCTTGTCAGGTGTCCGTTAGAGAACGATTCACGATCGAGGGCAGAAACTTCGGTACCGTCGATCATGGGCATCGTCAAGCTTCGTTTGCGTGCCGACTTATATGCTCTGAGCGCTTGGCGGCTTTCGGTGACCTTTTTGCGAATGCAGGACTTGCAGTAGAGATTTCGCCCATCCTTGCGGGCGCGGCAAATTCCAAATTCCGTTAAGGGCAGTGTTTGACTACAGATTGGGCAGTCTTTAGTCAAAACACGGGGGTGCGTTTCAGTGTTCATCTTTCAGCTACTCCAACAAATGAGAGTTCTCTCCTGTTAAGCCTCGCTGAAAGGCAGACACTCAGACTTCGACGGTCGGAAGAAAAGGCAATCTTCTTCCGGTGCCAGGGTTAGTGCTACATCATTGCGTGGCGGACGATCCACTCCCGGATCGCATCGCCCAGGATTGCCAGGTCTTCAACTCAGTGAAGGCGTATCGAATCAATAACCTGGATTCACGTCTTGCGCAGCAGGTTTTTGGGGGCCTTGCGAGAGGAAAATTAATAAATGCTTAACCTACCAACACAATCAAAAACAGGCCGCCGACTATCCAACTTTACTTCTGGCAATCATTCGCTTTCAGCGAGGGAGTCGCATTATAATCATCACTGAAATTTTTGCAACTGCTTTTTCCCTTTGTAGATGGTCCAATAGACTTCATCTCAAAAAGATCTCATTTCTGCATCAAAAACATCTAAAAGCAAAATGCAAACAACTCTAACTTAGGAAGATAGATGATCGCGCATTAGTGCATTACTCATCTTCTACAGGTACTTAGATCGTTTTTTCTTCTGTTGTGACTTAGCAATTCTCTAAGAAAATGTACATGTTTCTTTTTTGTTACAAACCGTTCGCCGTCCGTTTGACGCAACACTTTCCGTTTGTTCGATGTTGGTCCCACCATTAGTAGTTTGCGTGTTTTCCACAGCTGTGGAAAATTAGCGAGTGTTAATTGTCCTTCGATCTTTCAGACGATAAACAAACTTTAGTCCTGACCAGATTTCATTCACTGCACAAATCTTCACGTCAACCAGTCCGGCGTCCAACCCAATTCGCTGAACGTTGTTGAAGGCTAAATCCGTAGCTACACCGGAGCTCTTTTTCGGCCACGCGACCCAAATCATTCCGTTTGCGTTTAGATTAGCGGAGAGCGGTAAGAATTTTTTCGCTAATTCTGATTCTGAACGCGCGAAGAGCAAGATCAAATCAAGCGGTTTCGCCGTGCTCGACTTAAACTTCACTCCCGGTGGCACAGCACCGAGTTCTTTTCGAAAGTCCTTCGGTGAATTTACCAGCGCTACATGAAAACCGTCTTTGATTCCCAGTTTCTTGACTAAGGGAGTTCCTGAGTATCCAGCCATTTCAATCACCACAGTTTCAATATTTTCCACCACGTGAACCCAACAATCACCCAGATTGGTATGTTAACGAAGGACGCGAGCAAGCCTAGCCACCACCAAGTTCGTTGCGAGACGTAGTCGGCGCCGAAATAGATAGGCGCGGGAGTAGTTCCGTAGTGAGTCAGCGAAGCATCGAGGTTTGAAAAATATGCGAGCGATAACACTGCCAGATATGGAGGTGCTCCGGCAACAAGAATTACGGCCAGGAACGGAATATACATTGCCGTCGCATGTGCCGTAATACTGGCAAATCCATAGTGTGCGTAAAAGTAAATTAGGAGAAGCAGGCCTAAAGCAGTCCACCATTTCCATCCGGCTGTCAGGCTGGCCGCTGATTCTGCGAAGCGTTTGGTGATTCCCGTTTCGGCCAAAGCCTCGGCCATTCTCACCAAGCCTCCGTACCATATAAAGACATCCCAAGCTGAACGCTCGCCAGTGACATCGTCCCAATTCAAAACTCCGCTTAATAGCAGGACGCAAATTCCTACCAGTGCAACAACCGCGTAGTTAATGCCATGAAAGGCACTGGTCATCCATAAGCCAGCCACGAGCGCGAATACCGCCAGCATGAGCATCTCATTCCGAGACATCTTGCCCATGCTCGCCAATTCTTTCCTCGCCAGTTCAGCAGCCGCTGGTGTGTGCTTGATCTCGGGAGGAAAGACTCGATAGATCAACAGCGGGACTGTAATCAAAGACAGGATGCCTGGCACGATGCCGGCGATTGCCCACTGCGAGTAAGTAAGGTCAATATTTGTTACGTCTTTGGCAAACTTCGCGATTAAGACATTTGAAGCCTGCCCTGTCAGAAACATCGCGCAGATAATGACGTCGCATTGATACAGAGCCGGCATCAGGAAAGCCCCGAGCCTGCGCGCGGTCGGCCCGGGCCGTGACTCATAAGCCTCAGCCAAACTTGTCGCGATTGGGAACACTATTCCGCCAGAGCGTGCACCGGTCGACGGAATGATCGTCGCCAGCAGCATGTCAGTCGAAGCCAGCGCGTAGCCGAGTCCCAGCGAGTGCCGGCCAATGGCACGAATGAATAGAAATGCGATGCGGCGACCCAAACCGGTCTTGATCATGCCGCGGGCCATGAAAAACGCAGCCAACACCAACCACACTATGGGATCGGCGTAACCTCCCAGCGCTTGACTGACAGGAAGCACGCCAGTGATGGCAATCGCGGCAATTCCAATCAAAACAACCGCGCCGCCAGGCATCGGGCGCACGATCGCTCCTGTAATAGTAGCTACGAAGATCGCCAGAAGCCGCCAAGACTCAGGCGTGATGCCGTTAGGTACTGGGATCGCGAGGATGGCAACGGCCGCCAAGAGGACAATTGCCCAGCGAATTAGGGTGCTTTTGATTTGGGAACTCCTTCCCAATGATGAAAATGGGACGCTAAAGCTCGCGGGATACTAACAAAACCACGCGGGAGTTTGGAATCGTAAGTAAACGTGTCAAACTTTCGACTAATATCGAGGCATCGGATTAACTGCTATGGCGAATCAGCATGAAATCAAGTCGAGTGAGATCACCGATAAACACGCTTATTTAAACCGCAGGGCGTTTATGCAGGCGGCAGCGATAGCTGGCTCAATCACCGCAACAGGTTTCGTGTATCGCAAGCTGAATCCACCCCCTAAGGAAACTCCAAAAGGTGAAAAGATAGAGAATTTTGCCAAACTGCCCGGCAATGAAGCTCTTAACAATGGATATTCGACTAACGAGCAATTAACGCCTTTAAAGGACATAACTAATTACAACAATTTTTACGAGTTCTCGACCAACAAGACCTCCGTGGCCCCTGAAGCATCGGGGTTCGTTGTAAGACCATGGAGCGTGGCCGTATCGGGGTTAGTAAACAAACCCAAGGTTTTCGATCTGGAAGAGTTGCTGAAATTTCCACTCGAGGAGCGCATTTATCGCCTTCGTTGCGTTGAAGGCTGGTCGATGGTCATTCCGTGGATTGGTTTTCCTTTATCAAGACTGCTGGAAAAAGTTGAGCCGACCGCGCAAGCTCGGTACGTGGCGTTTCAAACGTTGTTGGATCCGAAGCGTATGCCGAATCAGTACACGGGAGTTCTTGATTGGCCATACGTTGAGGGACTGCGGCTGGACGAAGCCATGCATCCGCTGACCATTTTGGCGACTGGGTTGTACGGCGAGATGCTGCCGCCGCAAAATGGCGCACCGGTTCGCCTCGTTGTGCCGTGGAAGTACGGATTCAAGAGCATTAAATCAATCGTCAAGATTGAGCTGGTAGCAAATGAGCCGCCGACGACGTGGAATATTCAGGCTCCCAATGAGTACGGTTTTTATTCGAATGTTAATCCGAACGTGTCTCACCCGCGCTGGAGTCAGGCAAGTGAATTACGTATTGGAGAATACTGGAGGCGGCCGACTCTGTTATTCAATGGATATGGCGAGCAGGTCGCGCATCTCTACCAAGGGATGGATTTACGGAAATATTATTAAGTCATGAAAGACGTTCGTTTTCCTAAACTGTTGGTGTTCTTGAACGCGTTAGTGCCGCTAACGATTCTTCTTTGGGACGTATACCACCAGCGAGTGGGTGCGAATCCTCTCGAGTTTGTGACTCGCAGCACCGGCATGCTGACGCTCGTTTTTCTGACGCTCACCGTTGCTGTAACTCCGGTGCGAAAGGTCAGCGGTGTGAATTGGATTATCAAGCTCCGCCGAATGTTAGGACTCTTTGCATTCTTCTACGGGACTCTGCATCTATTGACATACGTCTGGTTCGATCGCTTATTCAGCTTGGTCAGCATTGCCAAAGATGTTAAGCAGCGGCCTTTTATCGCGATTGGAATGACCGCATTCTTTCTAATGATGCCGCTGGCCATCACTTCGACGAGTAAAATGGTGAAGCGACTCGGTGCCAAGCGTTGGAGTAAGCTGCACAAGCTGGTTTATGTCGCGGCAATTGGCGGCGTGGTTCATTACTGGCTGTTGGTGAAATCCGATACACGTTTACCGTTGACGTTCGGCTTCATACTTCTTTTATTACTTGGACATCGTCTCTTTGTTAAGTATTATCCGCCCGAAATTCCGAAGCCAGGCAATGTGCTGATTCCGCGGGAATAAAGCAAACGACGCCGCTTGCTTTTATTGGACTTATAGGTCGTTAGGACCTACACCTCGTTCATATGACCAATTCAGTTGCCCGCTTCAATAATAGAGTCGAGGACTACGCCAAGTACCGCCCAAACTACCCACCAGAAGTAATTGAATTACTAAAAGTCGATTGCGGGTTGACGCTAGACTCAGTTGTGGCCGACATTGGGTCGGGAACCGGATTATCTTCTGAATTGTTTTTGAAAAACGGCAATCGTGTGTTTGCAGTTGAACCTAATCCTCAAATGCGCAGTACAGCCGAAGCCCTGCTGGGCAGCTATTCCGGTTTCACAAGCGTTGACGGGACCGCAGAATCAACCGGACTTCAGAGCAGTAGCGTCGATTTCGTCGTGGCGGCGCAAGCGTTCCATTGGTTCGACCAGGAGAAGGCGCGCGTCGAATTTACGCGCATCCTGAAACCCGGTGGCTGGGTGGCGCTGATTTGGAACGAGCGACGGCTGGATTCGACGCCATTTCTGCGAGACTGCGAACAGCTGTTGCTACGGTATGGAACCGACTACGGGAAAATCAGGCACGAAAACATCACCAAAGAAATAGGAAGCTTCTTTTCACCAGACGTTTTTCAGCGAAAGTCATTCGACAACCTGCAGGAGTTTGACTTTCAAGGTTTCGAAGGACGGCTACGGTCAGCATCCTACGTACCGGCACCTGGGAATCCGAACTTTGAGCCGATGATGGGGCGCGCGCGCGAAATATTTGACACGCATAACAAAAACGGCCGAGTGCAATATGAATACGACACCTCGGTTTATTACGCGCAGCTCAAACCACACGAATAACGTCTCAATCGACCTAACTTGTCGCACGTTTCTTGAGCCTGTATCTTTAATCCACCAATGAACCTGGCCAAAGCTGCCGAACATTACGTAGAAACTCTCGAGCACAGCCTTCAGCGAGTTCGTTATTCTCTGAGGCGGCAAGGGTTTTCGCAGTGGAGTGAGCAGCAGATTCTCAGCAAGTACATTGATGAATTGCTACCGCCTAATTATTCGAAGACGGTGGTGGACATCGGGGCGGGAAACGGTATCAGATGGTCGAATACGTATTCGCTATTTTTGAGTGGCTGGCGGGGCGTGGGCATCGAAGCCGACAGCCGCAAGTTTGCGCGGCTCGAGCGAGCCTACCGAAAACTTCCGCAAGCACGGGCATGTCACGAGACGGCTGACCCCGACAACATCGTTCCGCTCCTCAAATCGCTTGGGATAGAGAAGAACTTCAGTGTATTGAGCATCGATATTGACGGGAATGACTATTGGGTGCTTAAGGCCATTCTTTGCGAGTTTCAACCGGCGTTGGTGGTAACTGAGATCAACGAAAAGATACCGCCACCGCTGCGGTTTTTGTTCAAGTACGCGCCGAACTCCCAACTCAGACATCACTTTTTCGGCTATTCCATCGCGGTGCTGGAAGATCTTTGCGATCAGTTCGATTACGGTATTCTTCAGCTCGAATACAACAACGCCTTCATCGCGCCAAGGGAATTAAAGGATGCACGGTTCGTCGATGCGGAAACTGCGTATGCGGACGGCTACCGAAACCGGCCGGACCGAAAAGAAAGGTTTGCCGCAAATCTGGACATGGAGATCCTGCACTCGTTGAGCGCTGAGCGCGGGATTCAGTTTTTGAACGATTTCTACGCCAACGAACGTGGCAAGTACTTCCTGGCTGCCGATCGAGAGGGATTATCCAAGCAGTTGGAGGTTTCAGGGCTTACCTACTGCGTCGCCCCTGTTTGAATTACAGTCATCCCGTGCGCGAGCTCTGCGCGGGTAAATGCAGCCTGTGGGCGAAACCACAAATCCGTTTGCACTAAGCCCTTCGAGACTGCGACCGCAACGTAACCTTTGTATTGCGAAGGGATGCTTGCGGCATCAAGGTACGGAAGTAGCGCTCCAGATTTAGACTCTGCCTCCGCTCGAAGCCCCGCTGCTCGCACTAAAGCCACCGTTGCCATCAAACGAGTGATATTGTCGTTCGGCCGGAAATTTCCGCCCGGACTGACATCGGCGAAAATCGGACCGTTCGGAGAAGCATGCACACTCTCAACAAACAATCTAGTCTTGTCGCCGTTAACATCCGGAAAAGTCGGTTGCCCTGGTAGGTATTGCGGGACTCTCGCGCCGAGCACTAAGCTCATCGCAAAATCGGAACGTGACACTGCAAAGTCTGCTCTGAATTTGTTGCCGATCGGATACATCGTATAACTGCGAATGTTCTGTAAAACGTCCTCGCGGACGACTGAGGTCATTGTCGACAAATCCAATACGTCATACTGAGCTCGCGAAACTTCCAGCACGCCGACGAATGGTTGCGATGTCACAGCGAGACCAAATGTGTGCTTTACTACAACACGCCAGCTACCGGGCGTTGGGGACTTAAGGACAACGCGCTCTCGCTTCCCTCCCAAGCCAGGCAAATTAGCGATGTTAGACTGCGCTCGGAGCTTGCCTGAGGGGTCATAGACTGACAGAGATAGATCGTTAGTACTCCAAAGTGGTCCCCAGCCGACTTGAATGGAAGCAGTCAGAGTGCCTTCTGGAATTGTGATTGTTTTCTGCACCGAACCCCAAGGCTGTACGGTGCCTGAAAACTGGACGAGAGGATCATTCAGAAACTCTACTTGCCCACGATCATAGGTTCCACGCCACGATCCAATGCGCCGTGTTGGAAACGCAGCTTCCAAGACCGCTGCGTGGACGTTTAACATCCCAGTTCCTGCTTCATGTAAATAGTAAGGCGGTAGCGGTGTCGCCGTACGCTGCAGAATGTCACGAACCTCGGCTGGCGTCAGGCCTGGATTAGCTTCGAGCATCAGCGCAATCGCCCCAGCTGCCTGCGGAGCCGAGAAGCTGGTGCCGCTTGATGTTGTGTAATACGGAATCTCAGCCAGGCTAAGACTTAGAAGATCTGCGTTTAGGAGCCCTAGCGCGCCTGTCACATTAACTACTCCAAGGCCGCGCGTGCTGACCACGTTTACACCTGGGGCGACGAGCGTCGGACGGAACAGCGCGCTGCCAAAGTTTCCTCGAGATGAGAAGCTTGCCAATTTAGCTTGCCGATCTGTGGCGCCGACGCTAATCACCCAGGGCGCTACAGAGTACGGGTTCAGAGAGTTCGCGCCGGGCCCGGTATTCCCTGCTGAAAACACGACGTTTACGCCGGCATCCGTCAACATCTTCGTCGCAATGTTGACCGGATCATTGCTGTCAAAAACCGTATTGGCGGAAAAGCTGCAATTGACGACTTTGACTCCCAACGCCGGTCCATTTGTTAGCAGATAATCCAGACCATTGAGGACGGAAAGTAAAGTCACATCGCCAGCGCTGAGACCGACGAGCTTGGCATCGGGTGCGACACCAGCATACTTTCCGCCAGACGCTTTCCCATTACCCGCAATCAGGCCAGCCACGAAAGTGCCGTGGCCGAGCACGAGATCGGTATTCGCCAGGTTCTCAATATTCGCCGGGTAATTAAAGCCCACGGAGATACTCTGCGTGTCGACTAATTTGACGTTCTTAATCACACGGTCCGCGAGATCACGGTGATTACCGTCGATACCCGAATCCAGAACGGCGACCGTGACGTTGCGGCCGGTAACCGGAAGATTTGCATTATTTGCGGTGAGCTCGAGGTCGAGACGGGCTCGGTCTACTCCGGTTAGGGCCCTTACCTCAGGTTCGCTGTTGAAGTTAAGAGTTCGATTTCCATAGATCGAACGCACTGCTGGAAATCGAGAAATCGCCAGGATTTGGTCGCGCGTCGCGGTAATCAATATCGCCGGAAGCGTGCGGAAACGAAGACCTCCCAATATGCCAACCGACCGCAAGTTAGACAAATCCGATTCGGTTGGACTCTGGTGATAAATGACCACTGCGTTAAGACCGCTGTCGTCGGCCAAGTTGTTCAAAGTCGCAGCAAGCTCGGGATCTACACTTTGAATTCCGACTGACTGCCCTTCGCCACCCGATACGAGGCCGTCAGCACCGCTAATGACAATACCCGTTGCGCCCGTTAGTCCAATGTCATCGGCACCGTTTATGACAATGCCCGTGACGCCAGAGAACGTGAGCCCGTTCGGATTAATTGGGAACGTTCCGCTAGGGGCGAGGCCGATGACGGAATCCGCGCCGTTGATGACTATTCCGTCTGGGCTTTCTGCAACGATGCCGTCAGCGCCGTTTATGACAATTCCATCCGAACCTACGCGTTCGACTCCGTCCGCTCCATTGATGACGATGCCGTCCGCTCCATTGATGACGATTCCGTTAGGAATCGTGATCGTTACAGAATCCGCCTGATATGTTGTTCCATCCGCGCCGTTGATGACGATGCCATTAGCTCCAAACAGAATCATTCCTTCAGATCGCGCAACCGTTAGGCCGTCTGCAGTGGTCGCCTGAACGCTATTCGGGTAGGCATAGCCGTCGGCGCCGGAAATAACAATGCCGTCGTTCCCGGTTGTCGGTAAGCCATCGGCGCCATTAATTACAATTCCGTCTGTACCTTGGTTGAGAATGGAGTCGGCGCCGGAAATCACGATTCCGTCAGCGCCGCTTATGACTATGCCGTCAGCGCCGGAGATGACAATCCCATTGGACGCGATCAGTGAAATACCAGCGATTACAGGTGAAAAGCCGAAGAGACAGATCAGCGTGATGGCGACGAACTGTTTCGCCTTTTTCAGGATGGACGGCGGAAACTGGGCAATTCTTAGCAAACTATCACCTCAGTCGGGTTTATCGGCGCAGTCGTGCTAACGATCAAATTGTGAGTGTGCGCTTCAGCGCTAAAACTTTTCCCAGCACAAAAGGCGACCAATAATAGGGGGCCCGCTTTTGTAGGGGTCACTCCCTGAGCCGAGGAACCCTTCAGGGCGTCATAAAGCTGGCCGGATTCTAGTTTGGCTTTCATCTGCTATGTGTTGCGTTAATCTTGTATTTTCCGGACGAATCCCGCGACCTCTATCGACCTAACGATGCGGTCAATTCTTAGCAAAATCACGTCTTTGGCTATACAGTTCTTCATACAGCTTCCGTGTCTCAGCACCAGGCTCAAGCCCCAGTTCGTTCCTCAGGATTCGCCTTAGAGTCTCATACTGTTCCCTAACCGCCCCGCGATTACCCAACGCCGAGTGCGCCCGCATTATCAAGCAGTGAATGTCTTCCCTAAATTGATCCTCGTGCAAAATTCGCTGGGCTAAGTCCATCGACTTGTTCCAGTCTTCCATCTTTTGCGCGACTCTCGCCAATGACTCGAGCAGACGCAGGTATTGCTCGCGGTAGTAAGACCTTTGTTCCTCGACCCACGAGTCATAGCTGCCTTGCATGAATTCGCCTCGATACAGCGCCACCGCAGCTTCGTAGGCTTTAAGGCATTCGTCGAATTTCCTCGCCCTGCGCGCGTTTTCGCCTTCGGTGACGAGGCCGTCGAACTCTTCAATATCGATTCGATAAGAGAAGTCAGTATTTAGCTGGTAGTCACCTTCGCGATACAACAAGAAATTCTGCTTGAGCGGTTGGTTGCTGTTGAGTGCCTTCCGAATGTGAGACACGGTGGGGTGAAAATTCTTTTCTACAACTTCAAGATCGGTTTCTCCCCAAAACGTATCTACGATCAAGTCTTTGCTCGCCCGGTGATGGCGTCGTGAGACAATAAAACACAGGATGTCGCGTGCGCGGCGTGTAGTCCACGCGTCTGATGACAGAGGACGAGTGGGATCGCGCAGTATTTGTACCGGCCCCAGCATGTTGATCGTCAGATCGGTAACTGGTTTCGGACTGAGCTCTACGGCGATTTGTACCGAAGGTTGAGTCGGAGCCGGCTCGTGTCGATCGGCCAGCTTCGCTCGGAGATCGAACGGTAACAACTCCAAAGCCTCTTCCGTAGCGAAAAGCTCCGGATTGCTCAGGCTTTCTTTCTCAAGCCAGTATTCGTAGTCGTACCGCACAGCGAGGTCGATGGCTCGACCGAGATGGGAAAGCATTTCCAGTTCTTTCTTGAGCTTCAGCTCGCATCGCGCGACGGCAAAACACGCCTGAGCTTCGTAACTGTAGAAACTATGGTTATGGAAGTATTCGAGAGCCTTCAGAAGATCCTGGTAGGCCGAGTCAGATTCTCCCTGAGCCAATTTAATGCGGCCTCGAGTTAAAACGGCGGAGGAATAGCCCCTTTCATCCTTTTCCCGAGGGCGGCCGCTGATTAAACGATCAATCAGAGTGCGAGCTTCGCTCAAGCTACCGGCACGAAGGCTTAGTAAGGCTCGCTCGTCATAAAGTTCCGTGCGAAGCAGGTTTATACCGGCTTCGCCATACGCGCGCGCGGCGCGCTCATAGTACTCATTCGCTCGTTCGAGTTCTCCACGCTCTCGATATAAGTTGCCGTAGGTCTCAAAAGTCTCAGCTCTCGCCTTCACGAGATTGAAAAGGTGGCAGCGCTCTAAGGCACTGTCGAGGTGCTGCTCGGCCGCGGCAAATTCGCCCTGAAAGATGTAGCACTGAGCGATATTCAAGTGGGCTACTGTCTCCTGCGGGATTGCAGAACCGGCACGATCGTCGCGCAGCATCCGCGTGAACCAGCGGATAGCATCGCCAAAATCGCCTCTGATTCCTGCTGGCGTTCCCAGGTTATGGGCGATCAGCCGCATGTAGTGCTCGTCATTCCGCTCTTCAGCAGCCTGGAGCGCGCTTCTGAACTCGCGCTCAGCTGCCGTCCATTCGCCCATGGCGACGAGACACAACCCACGGGTGTTACCGCATTTCATCCTTACTGCTGAATTTGGAGCGCTAAGTTCTGTAGCCCGATCGAGATAGTTAAAGGCAAGTTGATAATTACGTTCCCTCCGGGCGAGAGTAGCCAGCGATTGCAGCACCTCGGCTTCGCCTTCGCTGTCGGCATGCTGTTGCAGCAGAGTCGCTGCCCGGCGAAACATCGATTCCGCGTCTTCAAACTCGGCGCGGAGTCGTGCAACTTCAGCGCGATGGGCCAGTACGCGGGGATGGCTCTCCAGGACATGTCGTGGAATCGAATCAGCCAGCGAAGCGAGCGAACCAAGCGAACCGCTGGAGATCCATTCACCACCTCGTTCTGAAATGACACTCGCCGCGCGGTTATAGTCTTCCGCAGCCAGCAAGTGCCTTACTGCTTGCGCCCACGCACGTTGGCGCAGGAAGAACTCCGCTGAGCGGCACTGTTCGGCTGCCACTCCCGCGCGTCCAAGTTCACTGCGAAGCCGGCGCCTTAGAAAACTTTGAAACAGCGGATGGAAACGATATTCTTCGCCTTTCCCATCGCTCGCGACGGTGATAAAGACATTCCGGCGGACGAGGAGCGGCAAAACCCGCGAGCAATTCATGCCGGGATAGAGCGCAGCACAGGTGTCGACATCAATTCGATCGAGCAGTGAAACCTTTAATAGTAGCTGCTTGACGTCTTCCGATTCGTCCGAAAACACTTCCTCTGCAAAGTAATCAAAGATGTCATGTTCCGACTGTCGCAGGATTTCCGTCAGGTCGGCACCCGCCGCTTGATCTTCACCCGTATCGGTTGCCTGTCGATGGGCCACTTGGCGAATCAATTGCAATGCTGTGATCCAGCCGTGCGTCCGTTCACGGTATTCAGCGAGTTGTTGGGGCGTAAGCTCGCGACCGAAAATCTGCCTGAACAACTGTTGGATCTCGTCGTCTGTGAATAACAGATCCGCCCGGTCAATCATTGAAAGTCGCGATCGCGCCCTGAGCCGTGCCAATGCCAAGGGTGGCATCTCGCGCGAGATCACGATTACGTGCAGTACGTCAGGCAAGTACGCAAGCAAACGGTCGAGCACTGCATGGACGGCTGTATTCGCGCCTAAATGGTGATAATCGTCCAGCACCAGGATGAGTTGCTGATCGACCTTCTCCAGGACTTCATTCAGCAGAACATCGACGGCCTTTTCCGGATGCTGAGCCAGCTCACTGGCTGCTTCGTGTAAGTAAGGAAACATTGCACTACCGAAACCCGGCACGATTTGCTTGATTCCAAATGTGAGATACCCAAGGAATACAAAAGGATCGGCGTCAGTGTGATCCAATTGGTACCAAACAAACGTTCTCTCGTGAGATCGCAAAAAGTCGGCAACCAGCGTTGTCTTTCCCGACCCCGCATTTGCAGTAACGAGAGTGATGGGATGGGCCAAATTAGCCAGCAGCCGTTCGGTCAAACGCGGTCGTGACAGGAGCTCAGGCGTCGGCCGCGGCGGCAGCAGTTTCGTGCGTAAGAAGAAACTGGGGTGAGCCGTAAGGGTGTCTGTTCCGGTATCCGACTTATAAGAGGTCTTTACATGACTAGTCTTAGCCATCACCTCTGGGCTCCTGGGGTTTCGGCTGTAAGTTTTGTGTCAGAGTAGCATGGGTGACAACTTCAAGCTACCGTCCTGCCAGACTGTTACTCATGATTTAGGCAGCGGATGAATTTCGCCGAGACTGCTCTTTATCTATAAGAGTCTCGGCAAAGCGGGTAAGGGCCAAAGCCCGGCCATTAGTATGGTCCAGCGCAACGGCGGCTTGCTCGCTCGTCAACCCATAGCTCTCAAAAAGTTCCACTGTTTCCTGCCTGGTGAACGCAAGCGCACTCTCTTCTATAACGGACAGCGTTTGCTTGGAACGCATGCGCCACAACGGAGCGGGCGGTATTGTGCGGCTTGTAACTATCACGTGAACCTGCGGTGGCAACAGAGGCAGCACGCGACGAAGAAAAGGAACCAACCATTCTGAATCGAAAACCAGATGCAAATCGTCGATTACTATCAATAAAGGGCTGCTTTCGCTCTCAACCAATTCGTAGAGAAAAGCCTCGGCCAGGGCTGAGATCCGTTCGGGAGTAGTGGTCATCGCCAAGGGAATCAAAACTTCGCCGCCAAAGTTTGGCCTTTGTTTCTGAATACTGGCTATTAAATATTGAAAAAAGTTGCCGATGTCGGCTTCAGGCGCGTCGACCTTGTACCAGGCTACGGGCCAGTCGGAGTTGTTTGCGAAGTCGACTGCCAGGGTTGTTTTACCCGTCCCCGCGCGGCCGCTGATGATCGTGGAATTGCAGCAGTTAACACTCTTCTCGAGCAGCAGCTTGAGCCGTAGTCGCGAACGCCAACTTGCCGGGGGCAGACAGATTTTTTCGTTGATTAGGGCCACTTGACCAATCAATGGCTCGCAAGAGGATTCGACTAAGAACATCGTCATCAATGGGTTAGCTACTTTTCCACCTTCGCGATAGTTTTATTGCAACCACCTTGAGAAATTCTTGAGGTTCGCAAAAACAGTGGAATTCGAGGGATTAGAAGGCGGATAGGGAATGAGGTTTTGGGTAGTTCAGGAAGCGCTATCACGTCTCGATCAAAGAATCCTGAAATTTAGCGGTCTGCGATCCATATTTATTTAATATTTCACTCGTTTTTTCGCCCGATTTTTCGTTGACTTACTATCGAACCTCGTTATATCGTTCCGATGCGTCAATTCTCCCGAAGAGTCTCAAACAACGTCCGTTGAACTGAGACGTCTACTACACATTTTGACGGCAAGTCTTCAGACTTGAGCCCCAGATCTCACCATTGATTTAGGCCCAGCTGTACGGCTGAGTTCCGAATAACACTCAGCCCTTCCAAGACCGATCCAGGGAAGGTTTCGCAGTACACCAAAATCAACAGTGCGGCTCTTCGACTAGGAGACTCAAAAAATGAACAAGTACGCCCGATGGGTATTAATCGTGGTCGCCACGATAGCGTTACCAATGCTCCTTTTGTTGCCGATGAGTGAGGCAAAACGAGGCAATAGGAGCAAAAGAACTGCCGACTCAAAAACAGCGCGGACAACTCTTCCGACTTTGATCCCCGTCGCCAGGCCTCAGGGCAACACTTTGGTACCACAGACTGGAAGAGCCGTCGCCTTTGCCGTAACACCGGCAATCCGCGACCTTCCTCCTGAACAGCTTACGAAGCGTGACACAAACGAGGAACCAGAACTCAAGATGAATCCGAATCGGATCGTGCGTTCGGAAGTAGTTAATCCGACCGGTCCGACGGGGGACGCCGCTGTGCAGGATTCCGCACCGGCTCCTAACATCCCTGCTACCAGCACCAACTTCGAAGGCATGTCAATCTTCGACACGATCGCTTTGGGCCAGGGATTCTTACCTCCTGACACCGAAGGTGACGTTGGACCTAATCATTATGTCCAGACTGTAAACAGCACCTGGCGCGTTTGGAATAAGGCTGGAGTGCCGCAAACAGCCGTGATGACCTTGGGAAGCATCTTCAATAGCTTACCGGTGGGTAATCTTTGCCGAGGAAATGATGGCGACCCCATCGTGATGTACGACTCATACGCCGATCGATGGTTAATAACTCAGTTCACGATTCCGGCGAATCCGTTCAATCACCAGTGCGTTGCCATTTCGAAGACTCCTGACCCGACCGGACAGTATTTCATTTATGACTTTGTGATGCCGAATAACAAGTTCAACGACTATCCGAAATTCGGCGTCTGGCCTGATGCATACTACATGACGAACAACCAGTTCAATCAGGCTGGTACAGCTTTCCTCGGAGCAGGTGTATTTGCCTATGACCGCGCGAAGATGTTAGCCGGTGATCCATCGGCAACTTATATCTACTTTGACCTTTTTGCGCTCGACCCAACCATCGGAGGCATGCTGCCGTCTGATGCTGACGGCCTGACCCCACCCCCGGCGGGTGCACCAAATGTTTTCGCATATTTTATTGCTACAGAATTTGGCGACGCGTCGGATGGCGTTCGGCTCTTTGATTTCCATGCCGACTTTGCCGTACCCGCAAATTCAACTTTCACGGAAAGAGCTGAGAGCCCGGTTGCCGTGGCTGCATTCGATCCCAGTACTCCGGCCGGACGTGACGACATTGAACAACCGCCACCAGCTAACAACGCCACTTCGGCGCTGGACGCGATCGGTGACCGATTGATGAATCGGCTGCAGTACCGCAATTTCGGTACACACGAGTCGCTTATTACCAATCACACAGTGAACGTCGGAACTGGAACCACACAGGCGCTGCACCAGGCCGGTGTCCGTTACTACGAGTTTCGGCGCAGCGGTGGAGGATACGGCGTTAACGAACACGCCACGTTCGCCCCCGACACTACCAACCGTTGGATGGGCAGCGCCGCGATGGACCATGAGGGCAACCTCGCTGTTGGCTATAGCGTTTCGAGCCTAACCGTGTTTCCGGGTATTCGATACGCCGGGCGTTTAGCTGGCGACCCACCAAACGGTCTTGCACAGGGTGAAGCAGTGCTGCAGGCCGGCGGCTTTGTGCAGACGCACACGTCCTCGCGCTGGGGCGACTACAGTAATTTGACTATGGACCCTGTTGATGACTGCACGTTCTGGCATACGAATGAGTATTACCTGGATGATCAGCCCAGCATTACGGCGGAGTGGCATACTCGCATCGGCGCTTTCAAGGTGAACCCGGCTTGTGCCGCTCCTCAACAGGGAACACTGCAGGTCAATGTAACTAACTGTGAAACTGGGCTTCCGCTTCAGGGTGCACTCGCGACCGTGAACGGGAACCTTTACGGTGCGACTGCAGCAACTGGACAGTACAACACACAACTTTCTCCCGGTAGCTACTCGGTAGCTATTTCTGCGACGAATTTCTTCCCGGCCACTCCCGTCAACATAGACATCACAAATGGCAACACCACTGTGATCAATATTTGCTTGAACGGAATGCCGAATATCGCATCGGACGGCTCAACACTGACTGCTGAAAGTTGCGACCCGGCTGATAACGCAATTAGTCCGGGTGAGACTGTCACCCTCGACTTTGCGCTTAAGAATGTTGGGACGGCTTCCACCACGAGTCTGGTCGCGACCTTACAAGCCACTGGGGGCGTAACCAGTCCAAGTGGACCACAGAACTACGGGGCACTTGCTCCAGGTGGTCCAGCGGTGTCTCGTCCATTCACGTTTACTGTCGATCCAACCGCGCTGTGCGGTGGAACACTGACAGCTACGTTCGCATTGCAGGACGGAGCGACCAATCTCGGAACCGTAACCTTTACGTTCACACTTGGAGCTCTTGGATTCGGAACGACTAGTGCTACCTACAGCACGGGCAATATCGTCGTGCCGATTCCAGATGTCTCGAGTGTGGACGTGCCGATTAACGTACCTGATTCAGGGTCGATTACAGACATTAATGTCAAAGTGCGTCTGAATCATACGTTCGACGGTGATCTTGAAATGAGACTAATTGCTCCGGACGGCACAACCGTGCTGCTTTCTGATAACCGTGGTGGTGCTGGCGACAACTTCGGCACCGGCGCAAATGATTGCTCGGGTACGCATACCGTCTTCGACGACTCTGCTGCCTCGGCAATCTCTGCCGGTATCGCGCCTTTTGCCGGTTCGTTCCGGCCCGAACAGCCGCTGTCAGGCTTCAACGGCGTGAACCCAGCGGGTGTTTGGAAGTTGAGAGTCACTGATACGGCGGCTCTCGACGTAGGAACAATCGGCTGTGTTCAGCTCGAGGTCACCAGACGGCGCTTTGTTTGTTGTGGTGTTCCAGGTAATGCTGATGTAGACGCGGCGCCTCCAGTTACGATTACGGCTGAGAGCTGTTCACCCGCAAACAACGCCATCGATCCAGAGGAGACCGTCACCGTTGAATTCCCACTCAGGAACAACGGCGACGCTTCCACCACTAGCCTCGTCGCCACGCTGCAAGCCGGCGGCGGAATCACACCTCAAAGCGGACCGCAGACTTACGGAGTTTTGAGTCCGCTCGATCCAAACCCAACTTCGAGGCCGTTCACCTTCGTCGCGCAAGGCAGTTGCGGCAGCGATGTAACCGCAACCTTCCAACTTCAGGATGGGACGACGGATCTCGGAACGGCGACTTTCACCTTGAGATTAGGCGCTACGGTTACGAACGTCGCGACGTTCTCGAACCCGGCGTCGATAACTATTCTCGATACACCGAGAATAGGTGGCATCGCTCCATCATCGCCGTATCCGTCGACAATTAACGTGTCTGGCGTGCTGGGAACGGTGGCCAAGGTCACGGCAACTGTAAAAGGACTCAGCCACACCTTCCCGGGTGACGTCGACATGCTTCTCGTTGGTCCGGGAGGGCAGAAGCTGATACTGATGTCCGACGTTGGCGGCGGTACCGATGCTGTCAACGCCACACTTACGTTCGATGACACGGCTGGCGCCGGCATTGGCGCTACTGTGGTGTCTGGCACCTTCAGGCCAACCAATAGCGGTACGGGCGATATCTTCCCTGCACCTGCGCCCGCGGGACCGCATCCAGACCCGCAGTTGTTGTCAGTCTTCAATGGAGTTAACCCGAACGGAACATGGAGTCTGTTTGTGGTTGATGATACGGGGATTGACGCAGGTAGCATCGCTCAGGGTTGGGAACTGAGTATTACAACTCAAGACCCAGTCTGTTGCGATAGCGCCTGTACGATAACTTGTCCGGATGACATCGTGGTTTCGAACGATCCGGGCGAGTGCGGTGCCAACGTTAACTTCACAGTTGATGTGGACGGTAGCTGCGGCGTGCTCACGTTAAGTCATCAGTCGGGCTCGTTCTTCCCGGTCGGCACAACGACGGTAACAGCCACGGTGACCAGGGCTGATAGCACTACGCAGTCCTGCTCATTTGACATAACGGTCAATGATACCGAAGGACCAGTAATCTCGGGTGCTTCGGCATCGCCGAACGTATTGTGGCAGCCCAACCACAGGATGCGGAACATCACTATCAACTACTCTGTATCTGATAACTGCACCGCGGCGGGTGCAATCATTACGTCGATAGACAGTATAACGAGTAATGAGCCCGTCAACGGGACAGATGATGGTGACACGGCTCCAGATTGGGAGATCGTAAACAATCACCTTGTCAGGGTAAGAGCTGAAAGGTCGGGCGTCGGTACCGGTCGTATTTATACGATTACGATTAAGGCTACAGATGCTGCAGGCAATAGCACCTTCCAGACAGTGACGGTGAGTGTGCCGCTTGACCAAACGCCGTAGACCCAGTTAAATTTCTGGGCTTAACTAAACGGGGTCCGATCTAATTGGGCCCCGTTTTATTGTTTGCGCTTCTTCCGAGCCTTGACGTCGTAAAGCACGATGTTGACGACGAGAGTAAGACCACCGATTGCCGCTATGACAAAGAAGATGAGTGGCAACCCGGGGTAACCAAAAATGCGAAATGACGTTTCCACTCTCATGAGCATGGCGGCGCCAACGATTAGTGCCGCCAGGACCAGACCGAGCGTAATTCTATTCGCTACCTTTTGCAGTCCCTCGAGTACGATCTTCTCGTCAATCGCGTCTACCTGAACCTTCAAATCGTTGTTACCGATCATATCGAGTATGCGATTGACGCGGGTGGGAAGTTTTTCTGCAAACTCTTTGATGTCGACTATTTCACTTAACAAATTGCCGGGAGAGATGCTCTTCAATAGGTTGCGCTGGAGGATTTCGGTCGACCGCTCGCGAATCACAGCGTTTGGATCGAAGGTCGGATCTAGAGTCAGAACAGACCGATCTACATTCAATAAAGCCTTCGCGATCATCGTGAATTCGGGCGGCAGAGTGAACCAGTTATCGGCCGAGATTCTCATCGTCTCGAGTACTACCTGCCCAGCGTTAATCCTACTCACGTCCGCATTAGCATTTTCAGCCACCAAATCCGCTACACGACGAATAAACTCTGACCTGTTGAAACGAGCCTTAGGTTTACCCATCTTGATAGTTATTTCAGCAGCTTCGTCACCGCGTCCCTCACTAATCGCGAGCAATAGCCTGAGCAGATTGTCTTGGAACCCACCCATTAACCGCGCGACCATTCCGAGATCTAAAAGCGCGACTCTTTCATCGTCTGTGATAAAGACATTGCCGGGGTGTGGATCTGCATGGAAAGCACCGTCTACCAGAATCTGTTTTAAATAAGCACGGAACAGTTGATCGGCGAGACATGGACCATCGATATCCAGGAGCTTGAGTGGACTCAAGTCGGTGATCTTCTTTCCTGGTATGTACTCCATCGTGAGAACGCGTGAACTAGTGAAATCGAAGATCGGCTCGGGGATTACTATCCGCTCAAATTCTTCCAGGTTGTCGGCGAACATGACCAGGTTGTTCGCTTCCAGTTGAAAATCCAGCTCCTGTAACAAAGTCTTCCTGAGACTAACCAGCATATTGCCGAACTCGTAACGCCCTCCCACTTCGGTATGAAGGTCCATGAACTGCGCGACTTCCTCGAGTGCGTCTAAGTCGTCGATTATTTGTTGCTGAATATCAGGACGTTGGACTTTAACTACGACTTCAAGACCGCGGCGCAGGCGAGCTCGATGAACTTGAGCCAGTGACGCAGCAGCCAGCGGTTTCGGTTCAAACTCTGTAAAGGCTTTGGAAAGACGTACGCCAAGTTCCTCGGATACGATTCGATCAACCTCTTCGTAGGGGAATGGCTCGACTTGGTCCTGAAGTCGACTGAGTGCTTCGAGGTAAGGAGGAGGCAGCAAGTCGGCACGAGTCGAGAGGAGCTGGCCCAGCTTAATGAATGTCGGTCCCAGTTTTTCGAGGTCGGCCGCGAGCTCTTCGGCTTTGCCGGCGGCGCCTTCCTCGGCGGTGTGTTCATGAAGCTCGACGCTCTCTTGCAAGCCCGATTGTTTGACAAGATCCGACCGGCCATACTTCATGAGAAGTAACGCCACGTCCTTGTACCGCTTCAGGTGTTTTGTCTTAAGCGCAACCATCGTTTCGACGTTTTGACTGCTTTTGATGGACTCGATAGATCATCTCAAGTTAAGTCTTCGACGTTTTTGTAGTTTCTTTGTGTGTCAACCCAGCGACAAATTCCTTATGGATCAGTCACATGAGCAGGATGGGGCGTTAGGGAGAAGGATGGGGTTGCGCAGCAGTGCGAGTGTTTAAGGGGCGGTTTTCCGTCCGGAGGCGGCGAGTGCTTTATCAATGGCTGTGCGTAACGCTTCAGCACTGAGAGTTCGTTGCTTCGAGCCGTTGACGAAGATCGTCGGTGTGCTGTCTATACCATATATCTCTCCGTCGTCGATGTCGTGCTTTACCTCGGCGGTATAGGTGCCGGAGTCGAGTGCCGCATCAAAGCTCTTACGATCCAGCCCGAGCTCGGTCGCGTACTTCTTGAGCGAGGGAACGTCCAACGCGTTTTGGTTTTTGAAAAGCAAGCTAGCATATTCAAAAAACTTTCCCTGCGCGTGAGCTGCATTGGCAGCTTCAGCCGCCTTGCGCGCATTAGCATGCGTTCTTAACGGAAAATCTCTGACGACGAGTCTCACTTGATTGCCGTAGGTCTTCAACACATCTTCGATAACCGGATGCATCGCGGCACAGGCCGGACATTGGAAGTCTGTAAATTCAACTATCGTAACTGGCGCGTTACTTGGACCACGACTGGGATCGTCGTCAGCGCTAATCAACTGGACTGGCGGCTGCGGTTCGGAAAGCAAGATTCGCACGTCCGAGCTCTTTCGCAATCTTTCAGATAAAGTTTTCTCAAGCTTTCGCCGCTCTTCTTCCATCAAGTACTCTGCTATCTGATTACGAACAGAACTAAAATCGCCGTTGATCCGGCTCTTGTTGTGGGAATAGAACTTCGCGACATCAGCATCAGTTGGAGGCTTTGCCTTCTCCGTGACCTCCTTCCGCACGATCTCCTCTGGCGGAATGTTCGTCTTGTTTGACTCGGCAATCAAAAGAAGATCGTTGATGGTTCTATCCAGCGCCGCTTTTTGGATTTCATAAGCATTCAGCCGCAATTTATAGACTACGGGCTTTAGACGCTCGGCAACGATACCGGCAGTTATGGGAGTGCCTGCGACGGTTGCCACGACAGCGGATTGATTAAGGTTTGGCGTGTTGATGTCGACGCCCATTATCACGGGGTTGGCAGCTCGGAGCCGCCGCACGAAGTCTTCAGTCAGTTTTTCTTCCCGGCTCGTCCGCATCACTGCTATCACATCCGTACGCAGCTTGGCTGGATCCGTCTCTCCCAACTGATCCTTATTAACTTGGATGAACGCCTGGATCTCGGCTTCGGTCGGATTCGCAATTCGCTTAATTACTTCGAGCTCGACCAGCTGCTGTGGACTTAGCTTGCGTTTGCGAGCTTCGATCTTAAGCAGCTCGGTGTTGATTTGAATCTCTAATATCTGACGAGGTGCCAGTGCAATTTGATCCTCGAGGCTCTCAACGTCCTCCATGCTCCCCAGATCAATATCTGAGGTAGTAATCTTTTGACCGTTAACAATTGCGAGTGGCGACGCAGTTCGCGGCTGCCTCGGCGGTAAAGGCTGGCTGACAGGTTCAGGTATAGGAGACGGTTGTGCGACTGGTTTAGGAGGTACGGAACGTCTGGTAGGTCGGTTCCTGGGAGTTTGCGCTACAACGCTAACGGCTATAAGCGCGCCGAAACAGATTACTGAAATACGATTGACGAACTTCATGAAGATCGATCGTCATCGATAACGAATAATGCTTCGTCTCCGGGGCTTGATCGGAGTGCGTGCAGAGAGCAGATCTTTGTGACGGCCGTTAAGAATAAAGGCCAAGCCTTGATGCGTGATACCCAATGAGCGCGCGGCCCGCGTAACGCTGCCACCACAGGCATCGAGCGCCTGTTTGATCAATTGCCCTTCGTAACGCCGAACTTCCTCCTCTAGAGAGGCAGAAGGCAATTTGACCGTTGCAGGAAGTTCTTCTTGTTCGGCATGAGTCCCGCTCTGAATCCTTGTTTCATGTGCGCCTTCTTCACGACTGGTTTCGGCGGCCAGTATCAGTCGAGCACACTGTCCGAGGCGTAACTGAATGCCGGCATGTTGAGAGCGCGCCAAATTCACTTCTGCCATCCGGTAATATTCGCGCAGGCTGTTTGACGGAATTAAGGACGCCAATTCTTCGATGATCGTCAGTGCCGCGATACCTCCACTCTCGCGATCGCCTACTTGCTGAGCTAGCGTTAACGATCGCTCGAGAGCTACAAGTGCATCCTTAGTTCGTCCAAGACGTGCCAGAGCGGTGCCGTGTGTCGTCAACGCTTCGGCGAGCAGTGATTGATGATCACCTTCCCGAAGTGCACGTACCGAGGCCAAAGAGATGCGCTCCGCTTCGGCGTGTTGTTTTTGCGCTAAGAAAGCTCGAGCGCGAGTGTCGTCAAACTGCGCGGCTAAGCCACGATCTTTAAGGGAAACCGCGGCGGCGCGAGCGCGATTTAGGTGCGTATGAGCATCGTCGAACTTACCAAGGCGGACGTATAAGAATCCTAGGTTGTTCTCAACTACTCCTAGGAACCGTTTGTGGCCTGCTTGTTCGAAATGGAAACTGGCCGCTGCATATTCGACGAGCGCTCTGTCAATGTAGTCTTCCCTTTGCTCAGCGAGACCTAGATTCTTAAGTACCGTGGCAAATTCGTTATGAAACTTTCCTCGAAAGGCATGATTAGTGCTTTCTCTGAATAGCGGCGCAGCTTCTGTGTGAATCCTTAATGCCTCATGGTAACGCAGTGATAATTTCTCAATGACGGCACTGTTGACCAAAGCACGCAGCCTTTGTTCCCCCGACTGATCAAAAGGCAAATCCAATACCTGTTGAAGAGTAACTCGTGCTTCGTCATAAGCGCCCTGACGCCAGTAGCAGTTCGCCAAGTCGACGCGACCCTCGGCTACTTTCTCGCTTAACCCAAGGTTTTCAAATAGCTCAATACTTTCGGTGATCAGGTCTTTCGCAATTTCTTGAGCTCCCGAAATCTGCTTCGCACTTCCTATCCAACCTGACAGAGAGCCTACGCGTAAAAGCACGTCAGCCCGCGCGCTTAAATCTAGTCCCTCGATTTGGGGCCTTTCACCTACGCGGTGCCAATATTCGCTTAATATCTCGCGGGCAGCTTCGAATTCGCCGGCTTCCTCTTGCTCCTTGGCTTGGGCGCAGACCGCTATCGCTCGTTCGCTCGTCGTGCCAGCACTGACACTGTTTTCGAGTAACACTATTTTCTGTAATTCCATGTGAGGCCGTCCTTTGTAAAGTTAGCAAGACGCCTTGCAACAGAAAGAAGAGGCGGTTATGATGCGCCTCGTTATTTGTTTTCCGGTTGGTTTCCCAATTTCGCATACCAACTGGAATCTACCAACCCATTCCCCATTAGGAGACAACATGACTTCCCTGAAACCGATTCTGGCGGCGATCCTTTTAACTCTAACAATTAGTATTTCAGCACTTGCGGGCGATGTTAGTACACCAACGAAAGACAACAACCAGCCGCCGCCAGCTACTTGCAATACATGCTACGAACAGGAGTCGACAGCATCTACGGAACCGACAGAACCCGGTTCACCTGGTGCGACTTATGAATCAGTTCAAACGTCGGGATTTGCCGTCGACGTACTATTAGCTCTGCTGTTTGTTTTCTAACACACCAAAGCTAACCGCATCGCTAAATGTCAATGTCCGCGACTACCCGCGCGGCGTTTCTTACTAGTGTGCAAAGGCTACCGGAATTTTAACGCTGGCACCCCGGGCAAAGGGCGTTGACGGAGTGCATCCTACCGCTATCCGGCATGCAAATGCAATAGCGGACTGGGCTTACAAAGAATTTTCGTAAGCCCTCCTTGACCCGACACTCACTGCCAAACCGAGCGCTCCAGCGTGACGGCACTAATTCGTAAGCAGTTCTTAGGCCAGTCGCGCCTGAATCGGCTTTCAGCCCGTCTCCTCTGACATAAGCGAGTTTCGGCCGGAGTCTAACCAGCTTTTCAGCCCGGCAGGCCCCTACGACCCTCGCGTCCCAAACGCAGGCTGAAAGTCCGACCGTCTCAAGGATGATTAGATTCCACCAAGCGTCGAACCGTCTCAAGCGTGTCTACCTCCGCAGGCGCCTTGTCAGTGCGCAATCGGAGAATCCGAGGAAAACGTAACGCAAACCCACTTTTGTGTCTTTTTGACTCTTGAATGCGATCGAAAGTGACCTCGATTACGATTCTAGGCTCCACCAACCGCACGCGGCCGTGCGCAAACTCCTGAATCGTATGCGATTTAAACCATTCAGTTAGCTCCGCCAACTCCGCGTCGGTGAGACCCGAATACGCCTTTCCAATATTCAACAGCTCATCATCCTCTGCCGAACGCCGAACCGCAAAAGTGTAATCGGACAAGAGATTGCGGCGTTTGCCGTGTCCCACCTCAACAGCAGTAACCACAACGTCAAGTGTGGCAATCGCGCGCTTCAGCTTCAGCCATTCTCGACCTCGTCTGCCCGGCTTATAAAGCGAGTCCGGACTCTTAATCATCAACCCTTCGTTGCCTCTACGGCGAGCACTATCAAATTCCTCATCCAGCTCCGCCACCTCACGAAAGGTTTTAGCCAACGAAAGACGAACGACCCCCTGCTCAGCGATAAATGTATCCAGAATCAATCTGCGTTCCGCCAACGGACGGTTGATTAGGACTTCACCGTCTGCGTACAAAAGATCATAAGCAACAAGAACGACAGGTACTTCCGTCATCAGATCCTGACCAATCGTCTTTCGTCCGAGTCGCTTTTGAAGTTCGCTAAAAGGCAGGATAGTTTCACCGCGCGCAGGAACTATCTCCCCGTCAATGATGGCATCCGTCGAAAGATTGTTGAGAGGCGGGACGAGCTCTGGGAATCGATGTGTGATTTCATCCATTGTTCGCGAATAAATAGACACGCGATCTCCTTGTACATGTGCCTGAGCCCTTATTCCGTCAAACTTGTCCTCAACAAAAAACGACGCAGGCATAGTACGCGCGATATCCGATAAATCTGCTGCGGGAGTGGCCAACATAAATTTAATCGGACGAAAGAGTCGCATCTGAATGTCTTGCAACTCCCCTTGCCGAGCCCGAGTTGCAGCCTCGCCAATGTCACCCAGAAGCATGTTTGCGTGCGCTACAGCAGTTAGCGGTCGATCAAAGCACCGGGCGATGGCGTCCTCAACGAGCCCTTCCCTTAAACCAATGCGGAGGTCACCCACTAGCAATTTCACGAGGTACTTAGCTTCCAAAGGCGTCGCCTCGTGCAGCACTGTCGCCAGCAACGCAGTCTTGTTCCGGGTTCCTTTCGTTTCACTCAACCTTGTGATGATTGATTCAGTTTCGGCAAGAGTTACGGAGGGGTTGGCGCGGTGTGTCGCTTCTTTTACAGCTTCATAGGCTGCTTCACCGGCATCACCGAGACGAACATAGCGTGGCAGGAGATCCTCGATACTAAATCCAGTAGCCTGGCTAAGAGCATCGCTGATAATGCTTCCCCCTACATTAGTCGTGCGTGAATCGTTAAGCGCAAACTGATGCCCAGCGAAGTAACGAGCTGCACGAGCCAGATCGACATCAGCAAGTTGTTTAAAGTACGAGCCCAAAAGCGACATTTTTTCCAGCTTCTTAGTGGTGAGGGAGATGGCTTCTGCAACTTCGGCGAGTTGATGCAGGGTTCCCAAGTTCGGCTCCGATTGTTTTTCTTGCGTCACGTGCCCAACGGCCTTTCCGCTTTACCAACCAACGCGCTACAATCGTGGGAATCGACAGCCTGCACCGCTGAAAGGTAATCCCTTGGAAGTGTATCTAATAATACTTGATTCGCTCGGCAGTATTGAATTGCTGTTCATAGCGATCATGGCCCTGGTATTTTTTGGGCCTCGGAAATTGCCGCAGCTCAGCAGGACTTTGGGCAAGAATCTAGCGGAATTTCGCAAAGCGTCAGAAGATTTCAAGAGAACGTGGGAAAGAGAAGTCGCCTTGGAAGAATTCAAGCAGGATCCTGACGCTTTGCTGTCATACGATGACTCGGTGGTTGGAACTTCAGAAGATGTAAGACCGGAAGAGGTAACACCCGAAGCACCGTCCAAAACGACTCAGGAAGCTCAACCCGACACGAATAACGTTGAAACGTCTTCAGAGTCAGCAGAAATCCTCGACACCACTAACACCACAACTCAGCCCGAACCACTTAGTAAACAGAACTGGTTGTAAGTGGCAAGGACAGCAGTCATGTCAACCATCTTAAGAGCGCGTCAAATCGGTCGTGGTAAGCAAGAAGAACTCGGCGCTCAGATGTCTTTCCTGGAGCACCTCGACGAGTTGCGCCGGCGTTTGATCCGATCGGTGGTTTTTGTGTTTTTGGCAACCATCGTAAGTTGGTTTTTCTCTGGGCAGATTTACAGCTTTCTGGCAATACCCGTCGAACGAGCGCTTGCCGAGGCTCAACGGCGACAAGTGCCAATCGCCGGGTTGACGGGAAGCGAGACCATAGCAGCCGTTAGCAGTCTTAAGGAGAACGATGTACTGCGTTACGTGTTCCACGAAGAAACTAAGCTCGGGGCGAGCGTAGTTCCGATTGGGGCCACTGTGACATCGCGTGTAGCAAAGGATAGTCAGGGTCAGTTAGGACTCTTTACCGACGAACCTCTGCTAGCCGGAGATACGGTCATTCCGAAAGGAGTCCGGCTTCCGGTCAACTTCACTTCAATGCCGCAAGCCTTTTCCGGAGTTAATGACAAATTAATCGTGACGACGGCTCTGGAACCTTTCTCTCTCTATGTAAAAGTCTCTTTATATGCAGCAATCTGTCTTTCCATTCCATTTCTGTTGTACCAAATATGGGCGTTTGTAGCGCCAGGTCTCTATCCGCACGAGCGAGGTTATGTCACGCCTTTTATAGCTCTCTCGTCAGTGTCTTTCGTGCTTGGAGCAATGTTTGCTTACAAGGTGATTTTCCCTCCCGCTGCCCGATATTTATTAGGGCTGGGGCAAGACTTTCGACTATTGCTAAAGGCGGCGGACTACTTCGACTTCATCATTCTGGTCATGCTTGGCATGGGAGTGGTATTTCAGATGCCGGCGGTCAGCTACGTTCTGTCGCGAATCGGTCTGGTGACTGCGGGTTTTCTGCTGCGCGCGTGGAAGACTGCGGGCATTGTAATTCTGATTGCCGCGGCTATCTTGTCGCCGACCGGCGATGTCCCTAACATGCTGTTGTTCGCGGCGCCGATGATCGTGCTGTATTTCGTATCCATTTTCGTGGCGTGGATTTTTGGCCGACCACGCACAGCTTCATGAGCCGGGATAGATACCTGAAGGGCCGTTTTTATTGAGTTTTAGGCGGCCCTAAAGGGCAACGTAAACCGGACGCTGCGGCATCTTGACTACGGTTCGATACGACCCTAGAATCCCTTGTTTCTGCACCGCCCCGACTTTGGCGCAGATTCCCGCAATTGCGTTTTAGCTCAATAGGAGTTTCCGAATGTCACACCGGATTTCAGTACTTCGCCTCGCGATCTTCGTGGCTGTTTTGGCTGCTGGCCCAATCCTAGTTGGCCAGGAACGGCCAGCTCAGGACCCATCAGAAAAACCACGCAACGTGAAGCCTGAGTTGAAGAAAGCCTACAAGGATTGGCTCGCCAAGGACGTCGCTTACATCATCACTGATGATGAACGTAAGGCATTCAAGAAGCTGGAAACTGATGACGAACGGGAACGTTTTATTGAGGAGTTTTGGCGCCGGCGAGATCCCGACCCGGACACAGATGAAAACGAGTTCAAAGAGGAATACTACGAGCGCATCGCCTATGCGAATGAACATTTTGCTTCCGGTATTCCCGGTTGGAAAACTGATCGTGGCCGCATGTGGATCATGTACGGAAAGCCAGATTCACGAGAAACACACCCGATGGGCGGCTCGTACGAGAGACCATCGTGGGAAGGCGGTGGATCCACGTCGACATATCCATTTGAAGTCTGGTTCTATCGCTACCTTCCGGGCGTAGGCTCTGGAATTGAAATTGAATTCGTTGACCCGACTGGTTCAGGCGAATATCGCATTGCGCGCAATCCGAACGAGAAAGACGCGCTGTTGCATGTACCCGGTGCAGGACTGACTCTGTCTGAACAGTTAGGCTTATCGGACAAATCCGATCGTATTGCCGGGCTCGGCAGTGTCGGAAATCCCAACTACCAACGCGAACAGGACAGCCCCTTCTCGCGACTCCAATTGCTCGCGGATTTGAATCGACCGCCACAGGTCAAGTTTAATGATCTGAACAGTCTCACCGGCACGCCAGCAATTGAAGAGAACCCGCTCAACTTTGACGTAAGAGTGGACTTTTTCCGGCAGTCGGACGAACGAGTCATCACGGCCTTTACAATTCAAACAGAAAACCGGGACCTCGTATTTACAGACAGCGGCGGTTTGCAACAAGCTCGAATAAATATCTTTGGCAGGATCACTTCAGTGGCAGGACGTCGCGTCGGAATTTTTGAAGATCCGGTGATTACTACTGCCACGACGCAGGAGTTGACAGATGCTAAAGATCGAAAATCTGCTTATCAGAAAGCACTGCCACTGCTGCCGGGGACTTATAAAGTCGATGTAGTTGTTCGTGACGTAGCGTCAGGAGCTACTGGAATCCGACACATTGGGTTCGCTGTTCCCAAGTACGACCCGCAAAAACTTTCCACGTCCACTCTCGTCCTCGCAGCGAAATTGGAGAGCCTCGTGAACCAACCTGCCGTAGGACAGTTCGTGATTGGACAAACCAAGGTGATTCCGAACGTGTCAGGAATTTATCGTCGCGGCCAACCAGTCGGAGTTTATATGCAGGTGTACAACGCCGGTATTGATCAGACTACTCTGCGGCCATCGGTTGATGTCGAGTACGCGCTGATGAAGGATGGTAAAGAGTTAGGGAAACAGGCAGAAGACTGGCGCGGTTTAAGCGATTCCGGCCAGCGACTCACACTGGCTCGCTTGATCGACTCGAGTCAGCTGTCGCCTGGTGAATACGAAATAGCAATTCGGATCAGAGATCGCGTCAGCGGACAAACTCTCTCACCGTCAGCGAAGTTCACCGTGCAGTAGCATTCAAGTGGTGAATGGTAAATGGAAATCGTAAATGGTGAATCGTGAATCGGGAATGGATCACCACACGATTCACGATCACGATTGACTATTTACCATTTACTATTCACCGATTACGACTAATCACTCGTAACAGCACCCCTTATAAAATCGACAACTACGTCTAAGTACGGATCTCCCAGGGAACCAAAGACGTTATGCCCTGCGCCTGGGTAGAGTAGCAGCTTCTTGGGTTCCTTCGCGGCGTCAAACAGGAGGCGTGACTGTTCGGTCGGGATCACCTCATCTGGATCGCCATGCGTGATCAAAAGTGGACAGCCGGCCCGAGATAATTTGCGAGCCGACTCAAAACGATTTTTGGCGAGAACATGCAAACGAGAAGGTAACCACGGAAAGACATTTGATGCCATTTCGCGCGCGGAGCTAAATCCTGATTCGATGATTACTGCTCCACACTGTCTCCGTGATGCCAAGTCTGCAGCTACAGCCGTTCCCAAGGACTGGCCATAGAAAATGATTTTCGAGCCATTTACACCGCGGGTTTGAGTGACGAAATCATACGCTGCATCTCCATCCAGATACAGGCCGAGTTCGCCGTCTATCTGCCCTTCGCTTCTTCCATATCCGCGATAGTCAAGTAAGAGTACGTCCAGCCCTCGATCTACCAAACGCTCTCCCACCCAACGCACATTGCTGAGATTTCCGCCGTTACCGTGAAAATAGATAACCGTGGCCCGAGCAGGTGTCCCTTCTGTCTGAAAAAACCAACCATGCAAGCGAATGCCGTCTGCCGTTGTCAGCCAAACATCCTGCGCGCGGGCTGGCAAGTTCCAAGCGACACCGCCGTCATAACGGACTGGATGAAATGTTATGGTGTGCTCGAACCAACGGAGGCCCGCAAACAGCAGAATCAGAACAACTATGAATGCGACGGCAATTCCGACCATACGTTCTCGCGTCATAGGCTTGTAACTCTGCGATAAGCTGCGCCAATGATAAGATTTAATCGATGAATCGCGGAAGCCTACAAGGATTGTCGCAGCAAGAGCTGGTCGAGTTTGCTGAACAACTCGGCGAGCCCGCATATCGCGGGAGGCAAATCTTCGCAGCTCTGCACCATCGTCGTCTTCGTTCGTTTGCCGACGTGACCGACCTGCCAAAAGAGTTACGTGCAAAGCTCAACGAACAAGCCTCGGCTATTACACTAACCGTTGAATCTCGATTCATCTCGGAAGACGGAACGCGCCGTTACCTGACGAAGACTCCGGATAATTTTCCAGTGGAAACCGTCTTCATTCCTGAAGAGAAACGAGACACTATTTGCTTTTCTTCGCAGTCCGGCTGCCCACTTCAATGCAGCTTTTGTTTGACTGCTCAGTTAGGGCTATTGCGATCCCTAACAGCAGGCGAGATCGTCGAGCAAATCATCATCGCACTCAATGACGTTTACGGAGTCGGGACACCTACCCCTCATGGAACCAATCTCGTTGGTATGGGCGCCGGTGAACCGTTTCTCGCGTTCGATTCGTTAATGAAGGCCTTGCGCGTAATGGCCGACCCGCACGGCTTACACATCGTTCCTAATCGCGTAACAGTTTCCACGGCGGGTGTGGTCACACGAATTAAAGAACTCGCGAGCATGGCAGACCGCCCGCACCTCGCCATTTCGTTGGCAGCGCCGACCGACGAGCTTCGTAACGTTCTGATGCCGATCAATAAGAAGTGGCCGCTGAAAGATCTGCTTAACGCGTGTAAAGAGTTTGAAAGGTCACTTAAGCCGGGAGAACGATTTACTTTTGAGTACGTCATGCTCGACGGAGTCAACGATTCCGACGAGCAAGCGCGGCAATTGGCAAATCTACTTAATCATCATGAGTTGCGCGCTAAGGTCAACCTGATCCCCCATAACCCCGCACATCCCCTTCCTTATGGACCTTCCCCTCCAGCGCGGGTGGAAGCTTTTCGACGCGTGTTGGAATCCAAGGGGGTAGACGGATTCGTCCGGCGGCCAAGAGGAAGAGACATTTTGGCGGCTTGCGGGCAACTGGCCGCGCGTCGTGAACCGCTCGGTTTGACTCAGACTTCGGCCACAAGGTAAACAAGTAATATGAATATCGGTAAATTAAACAGAGCCGTAGGGCAGGCACTTCTTCTCATCGCAATGATCGTTATTCCGGCGAGCTTGTACGCCACAACTCCGCCACAGTCTGCGCCGAACATTGGCGTCAACGGATACATCTCAGGCGACAGCGTCCGTCGAGGGCGTTCGGCTCAAGCGGTAGTTGTTATGGACATCCCGGCGGGCTATCACGTTAACTCAAATCGGCCGCTCGAAAAATTTCTGATCCCAACACAACTTCAGGTTGAGGCACCTGCGGGCGTGAGGGTCAGCGCGGTCCGTTATCCGCGAGCGCTGCTACGGAATTTGAAGTTCTCGAAAAGTCGAGTGGCGGTGTATGAAGGCCGAGCCACGATGCGTTTCAACGTGACGGTTCCCGCAAGTTTCGGCGCGGACTCGACTGAACTTAAGGCGCGTTTGAAGTATCAAAGCTGCAATGACGAGGTTTGCTTTCCACCTCAGACTCGCGAGATCAGCATACCCGTGAAAGTTAGATAAGAAGGGGAACTGGGGAAGAGGTTAACTGGGAAAAGGGCGCGGATGACTGCTTGCCCTGTTAGCCCGTTACCCTGTTACCCCATTCCCCTTTTACCCCGTTCCCCGTTAACCTTTTCTCCTTCCGATCACGGCCATCAACCGCCCTACTTTTCCTTGGATCTGTTTTTCTCTACGGTATGAGAAGAACAGATCTGTCCTGCACATCGTACAGAGCGGCGCAGTGTGAATGCGTTCATTCGGGACGCCAGCAGCAGTCAAGTGATCACGGTTAGCCTTGAGCAAGTCGATCCGTGCATGCCCTTCACGAGTCGGAGTGAATAAATCATCAGCATTGGGAAACCGCTCTTTGAATCCCTCTATGACTTCGCTTCCCACTTCGTAACAACATGACGCCGCCGCTGGACCAATCGCTACCCGAAGACTCTCCGGCTGCGACTGATATTCCGAGGTGAGTCTCTCAATAGCATAAAGAACGATGCCAGCGTACGTGCCGCGCCAACCCGCGTGTACCGCAGCAAAGGAACCGGTGTCGGGATCAGCAATCAGTATCGGCACGCAGTCAGCAGTCTTTACTCCCGCGAGCACGTTCGGCGCGTTGCTGACGATCGCATCGCAATAGATTGTGTCGCCCGTCGCGTTCTCCGCTGGCTTTGCCTCGCTGACATCACGCACGATGCGTACATCGGTGCCGTGCATCTGCCAGCAGCCTGCCAAGCTCCAAGTCCCATCGAAGAGCTTGAGAAACCTGCGCCGATTCTCCAAAATATTTTCTGCCGCATCTTCATTGAAACCCGCGAGGTTTAGTGATTCTTGCGGCATTGCGCTGATACCGCCGAATCGAGTAGAAAAGCCGTTGGTAAAACCATCATCTTCCAACGGGCTGCAAACAAGAGCTCGCACACCATTAGCCTGGCGCCAGTAAAACCCAGCGCGCTGCAGGTCAGGATCCATGATTGTTTCCATCGTATAGACATTATCGAAGTTCGTCGTATTCGCGAAGTGCTGGAGGAGCTACCTGAGATCGTTCACCAACGTTCGACGGCCCTGCGCATCAATATCGACTCGGGTCGCCGTACGATTTAAAGACTGAACGGGCTTACGCGACTGCGCCATCATTACACGTTCATCTCTAACTGCTTTGTGTTGCGGCTCAGCCTCGAGCACCTCTGGGAGATTGCCGTGGTTATAACACTCAAAATTAGGCGCCAACCGATCCGTTATGGCGATCAGCTGGCGATGAGGGCAGGTAAGGGTTGAAAGCAGCCCGCTATCGTCATCGATCTCGACAAACTTGATCCCTTCCGGACATTCGAACGTCCGGCCGCCGAGTTCAGGTTTCAGCGCAACTGCTGACTGCACAAATTCAGCCCATGCTGGCAGTGCGGCTCGAGCACCCGTCAGGCCAAGCTGCCGGTTATCGTCGAAGCCAATCCAAACGACGCAGACCAGATTTGGAGTGTATCCGGCGAACCACGCATCACGAGACGTTCCAGTTTTGCCTGCGATCGCCGTTCCCTTCACAACTGTCCGCGCTGCCCGTCCTGTGCCTTCATCGATCACGTCCGTCAACATATTTGTAATCATGTACGCCGTAGCGGGATTGATGACTTGATCTTCGTCTCGACCGAGAACCTCATTCACACCGGCCATGACCGCCGGCTGAACACGACGGCCAGCGTTTGCAAACACCGCATACGCACCTGCGAGCTGAAGGGGCGTAACTTCAGTCGTGCCGAGTGCAAGAGACGGATAACGTGCCGGTTTCGGCAGGCCAAACTGCGAAGCAACATTAGCTATACGAGCTAAGCCCGTTTGCATCGCCACATCTACGGTTACCACATTTAGCGACTGTACCAAGCCGGTCCGCATTGTCACTTCACGTCCAGTATAAGCACCGCCAAAGTTCGAAGGGTGATAGACCTTGTTGCGGTCATATATGAAATCGCGAGGCAAATCGGTAAACATACGAACTGGCGACAATCCGTCTTCGAGTGCAGCCGCATATACAAATGGCTTGAACGTGGAGCCCGGCTGACGATGTGCATCTGCGACTCGGTTCAGTTGTGAGACGCCGTAGTCTCGGCCACCGACCATCGCCAGAACATTCCCAGTTCTTGGATCGAGTGCTACAAGTGCTCCCTGCGCCTTTGCTCCACCGTGTGAGTTGAGTGTATCCAGACGCTCAAGTTGTCGCTTTAAGGCTTGTTCGGCGAGCTGCTGCAAATCCAAGTCGATCGTCGTGTGAATCTGATTGGTTGCACCTGATACATCAAACTGCGAGTCCGCAACGCGATTGACGTAGTCAATAAAATATGGCGCCACTGAATCCGATGTATGAGATTGAACGGCGACCTGAATCGACTCTTTCGCCGCAGCATAAAATTGATCAGTAGTGATCCAGCCCTCGCGCTTCATTGCCGCCAACACCAGATTCCGTCGCGCTTGAGTTGCTTCTGGATGCTTATGCGGCGAATAGCGTGACGGGCCCTGAATCATTCCCGCGATGGTAGCCGCCTCACTCAGTGTGAGTTGCGTAAGTCGTTTTCCGAAATAGATCTGCGCCGCTTGTTCGACGCCGCGAACAGCGACTGCTCCACGCTGGCCCAGATAGATCTCATTACAATAGAGCGCGAAGATGTCTTCCTTGGAAAGCCGCCGTTCGAGTGAAAAGGCCAGCATCGCCTCGGCATACTTGCGCCGAAGAGTGCGTTGGGGTGAAAGGTAGGTGTTCTTGACGAGCTGCTGCGTGATGGTGGAGCCACCCTGGCCCAGTTCATCATTAACAGCATTGCGCCATAGAGCTCTCGTAAGCCCCAGCGGATCCAGACCGGGATGATCGAAGAAGCGCTGATCTTCGATAGCCAGTATTGCATGGACCAAGACAGTCGGGATTTCGCCATAACTTAGTGCATTCCGTTTGCCAGTTTTTGAAGAAAGATCGGTAGTGAGTATCTCCGGCTCCAGAGTTACCGCTTTGAGAGTTAGTTCGCCATTGGAGAGTCGTGCAATCCGACCGTTAACGAAACTTACCTGAACTGACTCCGGAACGTCAGGATTAGCAGTAGGTCTCGGTCGAATTACCAACCCGGCTTCGTGCTTGCTGAAGCTGCCACTCCACACTTCACTCGCTTCCGATTCTACGTAGCCGCAGCGGCGTAACACGTCGATCAAGTCATCACGTGAATATCCCTGGCCAGCACGAATCGTTCGCGGCGCTGCATAGAGACCGGGGCGGCTGGTTATATAGCCAGTCGCTAAACGTGAATCGATCAGACTGGAATAGTGCTTATATGAACTGGTGAGGAAGTAACTGGCAGTAATAACTAATGTAAGAAAAAATGCGGCGCCGATTCGAACGCTCACACGCCGGCTTGCCCGTCCCGCAAATCTGAGCCAACGGCGAAAGCGCCGCGACCCTCTCCGACGAGTAGACGTCCCGGATGTAACTTCGATCAATCGAGCAACCCTTCAGTCGTTTCTCTATTTGCTTCGTATAAACGACTAATGGGTACTGATTTCAGGACATGACGGATCTGAGGCGGTTACGGATCTTATGCTGCTGTTCTGCTACGGTCTGCGATCAAATCTCTGATCTGAGGGAGGCTCTTGAGGCTTGCCTCGTAACCGGCCACAATCAACTCTTCAGCCCGGCCCAATTCGTCCCAACGAATGTGCCCAACCCGAGGCTTGATTACAAAATCGGCGGCCTCAAGCTGGTTTAGCGCAGCTCTCCTCTGAACCAGCATTATCGACTGAAGGAGGATGCTGATAATGGATTTTGGCGGGCCGAGAAAAGCAGCTCCGCCGGCATTTACATCGACAGCGATTACCAAGTCGGCGCCAAGAACTCTCGCGGCCGAAGAAGGAATATTAGCGACCAAACCGCCGTCGACTAACTGACGCCCCTGTTCGTCGTTCACGGGAAGATACCATCCGGGAATCGCACAACTCGCTCGAATCGCGAACGGGATATCGCCGTGGTCCCGCATCACGACCGGCTCACCAGACTGTAAATCGGTGGCCACTATCGCCAAGGGTATGCGCAAATCTTCAAACCGAGTCACCGGCAAGCGTTCACGGACGTACTGTTCCAGTCGCTCGTTGCTCTGAATGCCCAACCGCGACATGGTCATCCGACCCAAGTCGCGCCAACGAAGGCTCCTGCCAATTGTCTCAATATCTGAAACGGGCATGCCCGCTGCGAGTGCAGCGCCCACAAGAGAGCCCGCAGACGTTCCGGCAACGCAGTCGATCGGAATTTCATTTTCGGTAAGCGCCCGCAACACACCTACATGAGCAATTCCACGCGCTACGCCGCCCGAAAGCGCCAGTCCAATCCGAAGTCTCTCATCGTTATTACTCATACCTGACTCAGCATTACGATTTCCGCGCGCTCGCGCGCTATGTCAAGAAAGGCGTCGGTATCCGATTCTATCTTCGCTTCCGTCAGAATCCTTTCGATTTCAGCTTGAGCTTCTTCCAGGGTGGGTATGATCTGCCCGGGCGACCGTCTCCGCAGTCTCGGCACATAAATATCCTGGTAGTACTCAGCAATCTCTTTCTGAGTAATTAGAACGAAATTGCGAAAACGAAAGTCGAGATATTTTTCCATCCTCAGACGCTGTTCCACAATCTCGTCGAGCTTTTCGCTGCTCAGGCCGACGCGCAAGCGTCGCTGCTGAAACTCCGCCTGCGACGGAAACTCCTTTACTAAAGCATCGCGAGCACTCTTAATCTCGTCCGCCGTGGGAGCAATAGTCGGCAGTTTTTCTGCCTCTTGGAGAATCAGCCGTTGGTCGATCACGAGACGCAGTGCGCGATTCAGATCCTGAGAAGTTGGAGTCTCAAGCGGCGTGTTAGGCTGCAGAGCTAGTTGCCACAACAGATCGGAATATGTGATCAGATCGGTACGGACACCACCGTTTACAGTGGCGACCATCTTGTCGACTACTTCCTGAGCGTTTACCAGGGGAACAGGAAAACAGGAAAACAGGAAAACAGGAAGAAAAAACAAGACTCTTAGAGTCAGTCTAATTCGCCGTCGTCTTTTCGTCTCAATGTGTCGCACCCTGTTTTTCCCCTTTCCACTTTTCACCCTTTCCCCGTTCTTAGAACGTCTGCGTGAACCGGAAATGTATCTGTGTCCTCTTAGACCGGTAGATCGCCGGCGGACTGTCGAAATTCGGGGCTTGCTGCGGAATCAGAAACTCCGGCGGATTCAAAAGGAATCCGTAGTCCACTGCCAATGCGCCGCCAACCGGCGTTTGAATCCTGAAACCCAGTCCTACCGTGTTGGTCCATTGCGCCCGCAAATTAGCCCTATTGATGGCCTCCAACAGATTCGCTGGAGGTGGCGGATCATCTCGCTTACCAAAGAGATCACCCACGCGTCGATAGACATTTCCACCATCGTAGAACGGCACCACTTGTAACGATCGAGTCAATGGTATGCGAGCTTCGAGATTCACGATCGCCAGCGCATTTCCACCTACCGGGACGGTGAAAGGATTCAACGAAATAATCTCTCCGTTTTGATCCCGGAAGGTGCCCTCGGGAATGATCACCTGCCTTGGCCCAGCCTCCTCAAAACTGAAGCCGCGCAGCGTTGAGGAGCCTCCCGAGAAAAATCGTTCGCTGATTGGCAAAGTGCGATCGATTTCGTCGATTTGTCCGTTTCCGTCTCGGTCTCGAGGATTGAACAGATTCGCTAAACCAAGAGTGGCGTTCCCCGCAAAGACTGTCCCGCGCAAATTATTCATCTTGTAGTAACGGCGGTAGCTTGCCTGGAATCGGTTAAAGGATACGTTGCCGCCCAACTGCCTCAGCGCGATAGCGTAATCCATGCTGAAAAATTCGCCGCGAGTAGCATCTACCTGGTTGTAACGGCATACCTCGCCCGGTTCTCCCGATTCAACATCATCAGCGCTGCGAACTCCCAGTAGCCCACGTTCGCATCGTTCGCGTGTATCGCGCACAAATGACGCGCCAAATCTCGAAAGACGGATGGCTCGGTCAGGCTGCAAGATTGGCTTAATCAACAAACTTTGAAGATTGAACAGCCGCACGTCTTCATAGCTGTAACGCGCAAAGACGATAGTCTTCGACTTCCGATCGAGCACTCTTTGCGTTTCAAGCGTCACAGTGAACCGGTTAAGCGTCGGCTCATCCACTCGTCCGCCAAACTCATCAATTGGATTGCCTTCGTCGTCCAGCCGTTGCACGATGCCAAATGTGCCGCGGTCAATCGCCGAACGGAAAAACCTGGTAACAGTGGAGTCGCGCTGGTACTCGACCGTGAGCGCGAGCGGCGCATACTGTCGTTGGCCGTATCGCGCGAACCGCGGATCGAGAAATTCAAACCGGAGCCGCTGCTGTCGCTGGCTGGCGCGCAAGCGCATGGCGCCATGTCGCAGCCTGTTCATCAGATTCACGTTGCTAAACTCGAGTAACCCAAGCGCGCCGGTATCAGTCGAAAAACCGCCGCCGTAGTCCATCACTCGAGTCTTCTTTTCTTCAACATCAATAATCACATCCGATCTTTTGAAGCCGCCTGCCGTTTCGCCAGCGGGCTCAGTGCGAATAATCACTTGGCGGTAAGCGTCGGTCAGATACAGTTCGCTCTCGCTTTCGGCAATCCGGTCAGCTCTAAGTACATCGCCCTCCACGAGCGTAATTACGCGACCGATCGCGTCTCGTTTCTTTCTTTGGGTTTCGAGACTACCTGTAACGCCATTGATAATGATGCGGTTAATGAATACCTTCTCGCCCTCGTTTGTTATGGAGTACACGAGCCGTATCTGCTCGTCCTGATCCTTCGCCGGGAGCTCGACGATTGAAAAATTCATTTGCGCGTTCACATAACCTTCGCGAGCATACAGGGCCAGCACTCGCTCGCTATCCGCGCGGGCCTGACTGCGCGAATACGGAGCACCAATCACCGTTCGCAACTCCTGCCGCAACCGCTCATCGGTGTAGATGCGGTTCCCACGCACTTCGACGCCGGCAATACGCGTTAACGGTCCTTCAGTAACATTGAAAGTGATTATTAGATTCTCGCCGTTGAGCGAGACACCTTGCAGCACTTCAACTTCGGCGCGACGATACCCAAGATCGCGCATGTAGCTTCTGACTGTGCGACGATCTTGTTCGAGCAATGTCAGACTCGTATAACCTCGGCCGTAACCGAGAAAAGGAATCAGCCCGAGCGCGCTTGCTTTCTGAGTCTCCAGATCGGCCTCGACGTCGGCGAGTGTAATCTTATTCGTCCCGGCGATGCGGATGTCGGTGAGACGAAACCGACGGCCACGCTCAATCTGGTATTCGATCTGAACTGTTCGCCCACTCAGCGTTTCCGGATCCAGGTTTTCACAACTGTCGCCAAAACCATTTGGCGTCGATTCCACTAATGCGGGCGTCGTAGTGCAAACAGGCGTTATCTCAGCAAAAAAGTAACCTTCTTCCTGCAGCCGGTTACGCAGCCTGCGCGCGCCTTCCTCAATTGCCGAAAAGTCGATATTTCCTTCGCGCATCACCGGCAGCAGTTCACGCATCGTCTTCTCGCTAAGCGGATAATCCTTGATTACGACGTTTACTTTCGGGCCGACGGCTCCCTTTAAACTAATGGACATAGTGTTGTGTTCGACATCACGCTCAACTCGAGGCTCGTTGAGTTGAGGCGCGAGATATCCTTGAGCAATGATGGCGTCGCGAATGCGGTTGACGTCCTGACCCAAAGCTTCGCGCGTAAAGGGAGTGTTGGGTTGTAGGCTGATGGTGGATCGTACAGTAGCCACATCGAAGCCTGTAATGTTGATATCGAACGCCGAGACGCGGGTTTGTTCGCCCGGCGTAATCCGGTAGATAAGCGTTGCTCGGGTTCCGCTTGGGTCCACTTCCTCGGCTGATTCAACAGTAGCGTTGAAGTAGCCGTGATCGCGAAGGTAAATCTGAATTTCGTCTGCATTGCGCAGTATCACTTGCTGCGTCAGACGAGCGCCGGGTTGGACCAGATTAAGGCGTGCTCGAAGCTCGTCTTCGGCGATAGGCGTGCCAGTCACCGGTCCCAGCTGGAGTCTCACTTCGCTTATCTGCACCTGACGTTGAATAACAAAACGCAGTCTGACTGGACCAGTCTTAGCCGCACCTTCCTCGATCACCTCCACGCGTGCATTTGCAACGCGACCTGAATCAAAGAGGGCTTGAAGAGAATCGCGGACGCGAACTGCGGAAAAAGGAGTGTTCGGAGCTACGCGGAGAAGCGATAGGAAGTCGGCTTGCGCGGCAGGATCAGCGGGAGAACCTTCGAACGTTACTTCAATTGAAGAGATTAACCGGCCTTCATACTCGTCCATCCCACGGCCAAAAACGCCGAAGCACCCGCAAACAACAAGCGTCACAGAAATGAGAATTCGAAACAGGCTATTCCCCATTGCTCAGAACCGCTTCCTGAAACGAATCTCAAAGCTGAAACTGTCATTGCGGGAAGTCAGCCTCCTGGTCGAAGCCTGCTCATATTGCGCAATGAAGGACAGACGATCAGAAACGCGATATTCAACCGCCAGAATCTGATTCGGATCGGAAGCGACATTTGTCGAGTAAGTGACCGAGAGGTTCTTGTTGATCCGGCGGCCAAGAGTCAAACGAGCTCCAGGTGTCGAACCGGTGCGACCTCCGATAACCGGATTGATTTCGAATCGAGTCAGGCCAAAAAGTTTGCTGGTCGCGCGTTGCGCTGGCGCATTGATCAAAGCATCAGTCAAAAGACTGGTCGCCGTTCCTAATCCGGATTGCGAGAGAACGGATGTACTCGTATCCCCCGTCGCGAGCTGTCCAGTTGTAATCAAAGCAACAACGTCAGCTTGAGGCAAAGCCGGCTCTGAACTCACTACTGCCTGGGGCTGCGAGAGCGGGCCGGTAAGCCGAACGGTGACGCGATAGCCTCGAATCTGTGACTCCGCCTGAATGTTGACTATCGGATCCGCATTACGTCGCGCGGGAAGGTCCACGAGAGCGCGACTGATCTCGTAACGATCGTTGCGGAAGTTGAGTGTGCCGCTGGTTGCCGTAATTCTGCCGGAAACCACCGGATCCTGGACCGGACCATTAAGCTGCAACGACACCGAACCGACGACGTCTGCAAGGTTGTTTCTTACCACCAGCGCGTTGCGACCTTCGACCCGGAGGTCGTTAAAAATGGCGCGAGTCAACTCGATTTCGCTACCCTCTTCAATCGACTGCTCGCGTCTGACATTTATAAGATCCGCCAGCTCGATGTCTTCGGTGTATTCGGTTCGGCGTAATGTGACAGTGCCACCGATAAGTTGCTCGCGAGCGGAACCCTTGATCTCGAGATCGGCGTCGACGGTGGACCGGAAGTCTTCTGGAAACGGAACGGTGACATTTTCGCCGCGAACGTTGACCAAGAATTCGGCCAGGGTGAAGCCCTCAAGACGTGCACCGCCCGTTGCACTTACGCGGCCGCCTCCCATGCTACCGTTCAACGATTCGATCTGGGCCTGATCGGCAGTAAATCGTACGATTGCCTTCAAATTAGATACCGTCCATCGTTCATTGCCGACAAGGAGAGAAACCGATCCGCCCGCAACCGAAGCTGTGCCGTTTAAGCGAGGACTCTCGTACGTTCCTCTGATGCTTACTGCGACGTCAGCAATGCCCGAGGTGAACACATCAGGTGAGAGGCCATTGAGAACGCGCAAGTTGAGCTGGCCATCTGCTGTCATGTTCTGTCTGCCGCCTGGACCAACGGCGAGAGTTCCTCCCAAGGCGATGTTAGTGCCTGGGCCGGTAAACTGAGTTTTCTCAAACGTTACTTCGCTCGGTGAAAAGCGAACGATAAACGGTGACGTGGCCGTTAACTGCACATCCTCAACTCGAAATGTGAGCTCCGAAAGATTGGCGGTACCTTGAAGGCCTGAAGTCGAAAACTCTTCGTCTTCATCAACAAGATTCCCCTTCGCCTGAAGCGTTCCCGTAGCGCGGCCCGTAACTCTAACGCCACTGTCAGGAAAGATCATTGCCATCAGATTTGTCAGGTCGGCATTGTTCAATGTCGTTTCGATCTCGGTTGGGAGCATCTTGTCGCCAAGATTCACACGAGCGGCAATTACCTGGGGCGTGCCGAGCAGGCCTGTCGTGAGTGTGATGCTGAGCTGCTTGTTTTCAGTCTTGCCTACCAACTCGAAAGTCCCCGCCGGACGGCCATTAATTGTTATGTCCTTCCCTACGCCATTAAACGTGAGCTCATCGGCCACAAAGCCAGCATCCGTGACGCCGCCGATTACATGACCTGTAAAGTCACCGGTGCCGGTAAGTTGAGGCAGCGGTCGACCTATGAGAGCAGCCAGCCTGTTGAGCTGCATGCCCTCCGCACTACCTTTAAAATCGAAGCGCCTCGCCTTTGTGTTGTATGTGCCGCTAGCCAGAATGTGCCCGGCCGCCATTCGCACATCGATTGTTTCGACGTTAACGTCTGAGCCCGTAAAAGTCGCACGTGTGACGAGACTTTCAAGCGACTCGCCAGCGAGACGGCCACGCCCGAACCTCAGATCCGCGCTGCCATGCATCGCCTCAGGGATACCTTTGATTTCAACCTTTCCCGAGACATCGGCTTGAGTGTCGGCAAGTTGCTCGCGCATCGTTCCCAGCGGGAGTGCGGCGATCAGAGTACGCGCGTTAACTCGATCGAGTGTCGCGGTAACAGTGATGTTATTGTCGCCCTGACGCGGCGCGTTGAGCGTGAACTGCATGCCACCGCCGTCTCGTTCGGTAAGGCGACCGTCTTCAACTCGCAACTCGTCGGCAGTGGTAACTACCGAAGCTGACAGCGATCCGACGTCGGTTCGGTTAATCAGCAATGAACCGAGCGATACGCGACCATTGATATCAGGCGATTCAAGCCTCCCCCGCAGCGTGCCATTAAACGTCAGCGGCCCGGCCACTGTGATCCCGGTTGCGTTCATCTGATCTTCGATGTTTGCCAGCAGTCCCGATTCAATCAGAACTGTTTGCAACTCAGCTGCGTCCGTGGAGTTGAGATCAACCGTTAGATCAGAATTTCCTTCAAAGGAAAATTGTCCTGTAGCCGTTAATTTGCTCGCTGCAGTTTGTAAGTCGGCACGGTCGATCTGGAACAATCCTCGATCCGCGCGCACTCGAAGTTCCCCAGTTATCGGTATGCGTTCATCATCGGGGGCGAGGGTATCAGCTACGAATTGGGCGTTAAGCGACCCTGATGATTGTTTGTAGTCAGTTCCCGGAAACGATAGATCGACGGTACCGCTTGTTTTGCCTGCCAGGAGGACCCTGCCACCCGCGAAAGCCGTCAGGGGGCCTGCGATGTCGATTTCACGGAACTCCGCAGATATTCGAGAACTGCCTCCCCGGCCGATCGCGATGCGCGCGTTCCCGCTTGCCTGTCCTTTAAAGACATCGGCTCGGAAGTCGTTAAGTTGAATCTCGGAGCTGGTTGC
>DATEDU010000366.1:0-14836 GCA_035281525.1 Pyrinomonadaceae bacterium
CTCGTGATCATGATCCCGTTGTTAGTTTTCGTAATCGTTCCGGGTCGTTTTTCGTAAGAGGGAAAGGCTACGTCGGCGGGGTAACCACGAAACTCTTTTGACTCATCTGCAATCGGCAAGAACGAATCACGACAGTCAAAGTTGCCGAACTTCGTTACTGGATGAAACTCAAAAATATGGTCAGGATTAGTATCCGCGGGTTTAGGCACCGATGCCCCCTGGATCTGATCCTCGCTTCCGGGGTGTTCAAACCACAAACGCCAAACACCAACCAAAGGAATTGAGTCTCCTGCGTCCATCCCAAGGAGGAAGTTGAAGGTGTCTTTTTCGCGTTTGCCGTTAATGATCTCGGCGACCATTGGCAACAACACAACATTATCGCGACCGGCAATATGAACATCTCCATCCTTTGAGCCGGTGCCGATCGTGTTTGGTGACTTGTGATACTTAAAGACTTCAAACTCTGTAGAAAGCGTGGCTCTGTCTTTATATTTTTTTACAAAGCCTCTTGTAAGCGATACGGTGATGTCCGCATTGGCGGTGAGCGGGGCCGCGACCAATAAAGCCACCATTGAAAGAACCTGAAAGCGTTTGAACATGGGATTCTCCTTAGCTTCGAGCTATACGCGCGGTTTGGCATCCGGCTTATCTGGTCCTTTAGACCTTTCATCGGGCGACTTACCCGCAAAACGAACGTTCATAATCTTGTTCAGTATATCGAACCAGAAAGGCGCACCGAGAGATATGGCTAACATTGTGAGAAGCCATCCGATGATTCGCTCAAGCCAAATCCGCCATCCCCAGGTATTCCCGTTCTTATCGTAAAATACGTGGTCGTGCCAACCAAGCGTTTGGCCCAGCAGATCCATTTCGTTCTGTGATAACTGGGTCCCTTCATTTCGCACGATCGTAGGATTGGTTGGATCGTCTTCATTTTTATATTCCACTTGAATCGTAGGCCGTGGCTTTTGCGCTCGTACTTTTGCCTCTTCTAACACCGCCGAGCGCAGCACTGGATTGGTTCCGAGTTGTCTTACCGCATTAATCGTATTGGCGTTCGCAACGAGCGTTAGGACGAACGCAATGATAATTGTCCAAAGCTGTGTTCTTCGCTTGTACCAACCGTTGACTCGATCCATTGCATCGTTGAACCAGCCTTCAACAGCTTGCTGAACTGTTTCGAGATCTTTGTTTGAACGTTGAACCAACGCCAACACCGACTTTTTAACCTGTCCATCAGGTAAATCCTGTCCACCCTTCTCGAAATCCGCAAATTCCACTGACCCAGGTTTTTCCACGGTCAATATATCCGTTATGACCGCGACGAATGTACGTGGGGCTATATATGCGGGGTGGTTCTTGTCATGAATCAGGCTGGAGATCAACGGATGCGCATAAAAAGCTCGCAGGAACCCCTCCCCGCCGGCTTCGCCGCGAATTGGTTGGTTTGCGAGGAGTTGCTGAATGCCTTTACGCAGCATTTTGCCTCGGCGTTTTGTCACAGACGCGACCCATTCATTTGCCGAAGTGCAGAGAATGGAAAGCAACAGGTAGAGAAAGACGACGCCAATAGCAATCTCAAGGATGGTTGAATTGAATAGTCCCATATGGCCTCCTGAAGAGTGTGTTTAAGACCACAAAAAGGAACATGATCATGAGGCGCGCAAATCTGCTCACGTGAAAATGTTAAGGCGGATTACAGCCCCTTCATTTACCAATGACAGAAAAGGGGGAAATATTTCGTGATATTTTCGCGATGCCAGCCTCGCGAGAGGTCAGACAACGCTTCGTTCTGGAAATTGTGGAATGAGCGAGGATTAAGTCGAGACTGCTTTCTATTGAACACCTGTTTTGCGCTCGTCGAATTTTTGGCTAGAATTCCTTAATCACAGGAACACGGTCGCACAGGCGTCGCACGATTCATGTGGCACGCTGATGTGAAAAGCTTTCACAGTCGTGTGTAAATCGAGTATGCATGTGTAGATCGAGTGTGCCCCTGTAGCTCAACGGTTAGAGCAGCAGACTCATAATCTGTTGGTTCGGGGTTCGAATCCCTGCGGGGGCACCAATCAACTGCCGATTTCCGATTGCCGATTTCTCGCCTATTGCTGATAACTGAGAATTGCATTCATCGCCGGATCATTGTTGCGACGATAGTCCTCGGAGGAAAGCTCGGCCTTGATTTGCGGATCGATCCAGAGACGCGTGTCCCAGGGGTAAGTGTTCTGGTAGTAATTCGGCGAAACCAACACTTCGATACCACTGTTGGGCAAAACGATCGAAGCGTGGTCGCCATATACATTTGGTCCTCCGCCACTCGGCTCGCCAACAAAGATCGTATTGGTATGTTTGCCGAGCCACGCAGCAGTCATCGACCCGGCTGAAAATGTGCGCCGTCCGATGATGGTGAAGAGCTTCCCTTTCTGATTTACTTTATCTGAACGAATTATGCCGTAAATCAACGGCCAACTGAGAACTCCGTTACCACCTCTGTTGTTACGCATATCAATTATGAACCGGTCCACCTCGTGATCGTCGATAAAAGCAAAGAGTCTCTTGAAGAAGTCTTGCAGATTCTCACCGCCATCGTGTCTGTTAACGACCGCGTTGTATTGAAAGTAAACCGTCCGCGAATCTGCGAGATACTCGAACCAGTAATTGTTTTGCGGTTGTCTTAGCCAAAGTGGCGCGTTGGGTGCCGCCTCACGCGCATCAATCCACTTGACTTCCTTGTTATCGGTCACCGGCGATAGATTTAAGGTCGATTGTGTTCCCTTTGCCTCAAACGTGAAGGGCGCCTTTTCCATGTTCTCGATCACGCCAAGGGCATGAAGCACTTCCGGGATGGCGAGAAGTCTAGGAACGCGGTCTTTGAGCGTCATCTCGTTATCGCGCGACACGATCTCACTGGCCCTCTTGAAAGCTTCTTCAGGACTCACTGAGCCGATCTTTACAACACGCGAGCCAGCCAATCGAGCGTATTCGGAAGTCGCGGCCTGGACGAAGAAACCGTCGCTGAACAAATAGAGACGAAGCGGATATTCCCTGAATCCGATTTTGAATGGCGGACCAGGGTGAGGTGGCGCAACAAGGGGAAGACTCGTATGCCCATCGCGAACGCTTCCGACGGTTGCCACGATCCGCGCTAATTCAACAATGATTTGATGCCGAGCCAGAGTAGGAATTCGCTGGTCCAGTCGTTTGATCGCCGCCTCAAACTCACCTCGTGTGATTGTGTGAAAGACGTTATCGTGCAGCTTGGGCATCTGCTGGGCCATGTGTCGCAGATCGTCCCGCCATTTCTCAGCTTCGCGGCGATCTCGTGGCCGGTCTGTGGCCGTGTTTTGTGGGTAAACCAGAATGCTGGTGAAAAATCCACAAAGGATCAGCAATTGTATTCGGCGGCTAACGCTTCTCACCTTTGCCTCATGCCCGTTTGCAATTTGGATTTCTGGCTAGATCATTAGTTGCATACGCGATTTAGTTGTATGACCTAATTATTACGCGGCATCTAAGATGGATTGGAAAGTTGCAGGCTTTTTGTATGAGCATTGGCTATCCTGGAGAGCTTTCGTACCTCGCTGGGAGAGCGTCCTACCCGACGCTTGAAAAGTCTTGTGAAGTGACTTTGATCGTAGAAGCCAGCAGCGGAAGAAATTTCCGCTAAAGACTTATTCGTCATCAATACGTCTCGGGAGGCGTGATCCAAGCGAAGTCTCCGGATATATTCACCGACCGAGCAATGAAAGAATTTACGAAAGAGTTCTGCCAGATGAGCTGGATGCACGCCGGCAGCCGCGGCCACGCTCGCCAGACTTACATTTTCAGTATAGTTTCCTTCGATAAACTCTTGCGCGAGTTGAAGCCAGCCAGGCGGAGCAGACAAACTTAGCCTCTTTTTGGTATGCCGCACAGCTCGTGCAAGCATTTCGAGGACAAGTCCTTCAATTGCCAACTCTGAAGCGCTATCCGGCATACGCGACTCCATTAGCAGTCGGGTCCCTAAATCGGAGAATGTTCCGTCAGTGAAATATCCAACTCGATCAAGTATGAGAGAAGAAGAAATGCGTCGGATCTGTTTCAGTCTCTCTGGTTTGATTTCAATTACCAGCCCGTGAAAACCCGTCCGACCGTAATGATGCGTGTGGAATTCTCCGGACGGTCTAATCAAAACACTTGAAGGCTTACATTCCAGAACTCGCCCTGCAATGCGATCCTCGGCGTACCCATTGAGAGTGAACAACACTGTCGCGTTCTCGTGAGAATGACTTGGAACCTTAAAGGACGCCGGCTGCGCGAACTCAGTTAGCAGCAAATCACGCAGTTGGATACTTCGAAGCTGTTCCTTTGGTGTAATTGGACTATGTATATTCATTTCGTTACGGCCGCGTCGCGTGAAAAATTATGCGTCGCTTCTTACCGCCCCATGTAGGAGTGACTCGATAATCACTCCTGTCCGGGGATTATTACGCATGATCAATAATTCTGCTATTCGTACCATCCAAACAGTTTAGTTATCAGTGGGAAACGACCGAGCGGCCTTTTCTTCTGAGAAATATTGAGGTGATGATCGAGAAAATGACGCCTACAATCGAGAGCCTGATGAGGTTGCCCAAAGCGATCTTTGGCACAGTAGCATCTCTTTTCATTGCCGCCACCAGCTCTGCTTTTTCCTCTGCATCCAGCCCGCTTGCCTGAATCTGAGCAACACCTTCTCGGACCATGTCATCCAGAAAATTAGGGTAGATGAACCCGATCGTAATGACATTGTAGAGCGCATAAATGATCCCGGTGGAGATGCTTATGACGATGCCGACAATCAACGCCTGCGAATAACTCATGGTCCCTCCGAGCGCGTTATCACGGTACCATCGGGTTCCCACAACAATGCAAAGAACGAGAACAACGGCGCTTACGAGCATGCTCCAGGCAGCAAAGTAGACGCCTGCAACATACATCACCACTCCGGCTAAAGTCTCAATAATTCCGGCCACCAAGCCTATTACTAAAAGGACTTTCCAGCGAAGCTTTTGCATTTGGTAAACCTACAGACACGGATCCGCGCCCACTTAGATACCTTCATGTCTCACAATGTTCCAGGCTGTTTCAAGGGCCTACAATGGTTCGGTATTTCAAGCTCAAATTTCCGAGGTTTCGTTGTTTAATCCGACGGCCTGAAAATCGGAAACATCTTGTCTCACCGAGTGTCTAAGGATAGAGATTCAATTCCGGTCCAAGGAGCAACGATGAAGGGTATCCGATTTTGGTTTGTCGCCACGCTCAGCCTATTCGTTTTTTACACGCCATGCATTGCTCAGAAGCCGGAACCCTTGAGGCCTGAGTGGCTCGCCGAAGACTACAAGTCCATCGAGCTAGTTTCACTGCTAGCGTCGCCTGCGCCGCTCACAACCCAAAGAATCAGAGACATTTTGGGTGTTGAAGATGACGGTGAAGAAAAAGATCTTGGTTTCGATGCCAGCATATTCGATATTGGAAAAGGCCACGGGTACACAACTCTCTATGTCGAAGGCTTTGTTTTCAGAGGTACCATCGGTTTTTACAAGCTGGGAATTCGTGCGAGCCCCGAAATCTGGCCTCAAATCCGAGAACACGTCATTGATCTTTGGAAGCACAACCATGGTCCGGAATTCACTGAAAGTGAATCAGGGCTAGAGCACACCAAGACGAATGATGATGTTTGGCTGCGATATAAATCTTCAGTTTCGTCGCAACTGGGTGAAATGAAACGTGCGGAGGTCTCTGACGAATTGAAAAAGGCTTTTGACTACTTGACCTCACCCATTGCGAACACAGCAATTGGCGATCCCGATGGTGAAATAGCCATCGACGGGTTGATTCAGGCCAAACGAGTCGACCTGATTGAGAACGTTCTAAGAGGTTTTAATCCGAGTGGTCGAGTCTACGCAGCGTTAGCACTGTTGCAGCTCAGCAGAGACAATCAACTGGTGCTTAGTCCGGATACTATTGGCACTATCGCGAAAATCCGCAATCTCAACATCTCGATAATGAGAGTCAGGGGGTGCCTGATCTCTTATCAAACCGCGGCTGAAATTCTTAGCGAGCCGGATGAGTCAGACTTAAGCAAAGAAACGTTGCCATCCTCTGAGGCGTTTCGATTACACCTGACTCAGTCATATTTATTTCGCCCTGAACCCGGCAAATCTGAAGACTCACCCTGCGCGCTATTATTGCCTCAGCTCTGTCTTAGAGTGGATGCTAATTTTCGCGCTTATGCCAACGAAGACTTTCTGTAATGAGATGGCTCAGGTCTTTCGCTTCTACGACCCTGTTTGAGCCGTTATTGTCAGTGCCACGATAGATACAAAACCCTTCTGAAGCGTGTTGGCCGGTCGATTTTCTTGCCACTGGCTCAACCTGAACCTTACTGTCCTTAATCTTCAGCGGCCAGGCGAACGCGGCATCTTCCCAGTGCACAACCAGATCAGGAAGAGGATTAGAAAGCGCGCGCTCTCCATTTGAGGCGCTCACGTACGCTACGTCTGAGGCTTTCAAGGTTGTATCTGCGGGCTCGGCGTTTGAGGCGGTCAATACGATGTCTCGCACGAGTGGTTGGCCCTCATCGTTAGTTAGGGAAAGCAATAATTTCTTCAGATGCTCACACGTATCGTCATACTCATCTAAGGAGACACTTCCCTCTGCCTCGCGTCCAACCAGATTAATGCGAATCCATCCGTACTGATCGGTTGGCAAAGAAAACGCTCGCGTGTTAGCCCAGTCGTACGGAGGTAGCATTGTTGGGCGAGCCAACTTGTGAGTAGCCCTCGTAGGCATCAGCTTGTAATAAAGTTTTTTCACTTCGTCAGGGGCATGACGCTTTGTTTCCGCAAATATCGATAGCGCGCGACCCCACCACGATTGGGAACCCCAGTTTGCAATTCGCGAGAATCCACGCTCAACGAGCAGTGGACCAAGGAACGCAGGGAAACCTGATGCCGGCCGCATTCCGTGGAGCGCAAAAACCAGAACGGTGTCCCAACTTCCTGAATCGACCAATGCTGCGATTTGAGTATCAACCGCGCGATATAAATCCCTCAACAACGGCCTCACCCCTGCGATTCTGCGACCATTGTAAATTCGGTGATCTGGATCCACTGTGTGCCACATCTGATGACCCGCATGGTGAATCTCAGGAAAGACCATCAGTAACATCCGTGGACTCGTTTCTTTGATCAACGTTTGAGCCAATGCGGCCCGCAGACGCACTCCGTCTACACACGCTGCACTAAGTGCCTTTAAATCGCTTTGGCTGTTCGGTGTCGTGTTGACGAAACGGTTAGCAGAAAGTGGATGAGCCGGGGAATTTTGGAGCAGGGGAAGGATGTCCTTTGGGCCTGCCTGCAGGCCGCTACCTGTAGAATCGTGAGCCCACCATTCACAGATTTCAAATCCTTCAGACAAGCCTACCGGCTGTGCAAACGGTACATCGAAAATTCCAACTCGAATGTCAGCCGGAATTTGATTCTTCCAAAACGGCCTCAGGTGACGACCATGGTATCGACTCAGACCCATTACGTCCGGCTTCCAAATCCATTCGCTGTACATCCCGTGCGTGGTTGGCTCAACTCCTGTGATGAAGGTGGGCCAGACCGTTCCGCTGCCGATCGGTGCCGGAGACTGCACGCGCAACCATTGGCCGTCATCCAACAGTGCTTTGAGCGCCGGCATTTCACTCTGCTCGATAAGCTTCCTTACAAGCGTCGACTCCGCCGCATCGATACCAATCGCTAAGACGCGGGAATCTTTACCGGCACTCATCGAGTAGCTCCTGAGGATTGATCCACGTCCGTTCAGAGGCGGATCGTAAGCAGGCTTCAACGACAGCCATTGTTTGCAGATTGTCCCGACCACTGGAATCCGGTTGCTCACCCTCAACCAGCGCGCGCTCGAGTTGATCCAGAAGGATTTTTTCTTCGGTGGAATTTCTCGGTCCGCGTCTCACTGGTCGTGGAAGCTTTCCGCTTTCACAAAGTATCAACCAACGCTGAAACACGTGAAGCGTAGCGCGCTGGCCGACGTAACGAAGATAAAACTCCTGACCACGCTCAAAAAACTCGTGACCACTGGACTCATAAGTTGACGAATAAACAGCGCGCGTTTCGTTTTCAAGCGAAAGTAACATTTGCATGGAGCCGCCGTGTGGTAGTTCACCGTAGGGCATGGTGAAGCTTTCTGCCAGTACGCCGGTGACTCGCTGATTTAGTGTGTACCTGAGCGCATCGAGATGATGAATGCCGGCGCCCCATAGCACACTGTTCGTGAGCTGTGCGTGCGAGCGACTCATTGCGTGCGGCACGCGGAAATACTGGCAGACGACCATTCCCACCGGCCCAAGCACACCGTCCGAAATAAGGCGGCGAGCAGTGCGAAAAGAACGCATGTATCGATAGTTTTGCGTAACAATGAGCGGCACTCTTTTTTGTTCTGCCAAAGTCACGAGGCGAACTGCCTCGGACAGACTGAAAGTAAAAGGTTTCTCTACCATGACTGCGACACCGCGCGAGAGTGCCAACTCGCATGGCGCGGCATGGTCACCGGGTGATGTGGCAACGATTACAGCATCGCATTTGGTTTGATCGAGAGCATTAGCAAGTCCGGTGAAGCATTGTTTCGAGGTAACAACGCCTTTGCTGGACAGCTCTCGGATCGCGGAGGGATCGACATCGACGCAGGCTACCAGTTCATATGTTGAAGCTTTTTGTATTTCGCGCAACCAATCCTGCCCGCGTGGTCCGACACCGACGACGATTACTTTAATCGCCATTCATATGTTCTCCCATCTTTTACTTGAGTGCTGGCGAGAAGGTCGCGGGCGTGGATTGAGGTGCGCAGGAAAGCTCTTAACGTAGAGGGACTAATCTGACCCCAAACGGCTGAACCGAAAATCATCAATGTTTTTAGATTCCACTTCAAAGATTTTTTCTGAAGAATTGATTCCAGCAACCGCGGTGGATCTCCAGCCCAAAGTCGCATCGCGCCGAGCATATAAAATGCAGCGAGGGCGTCGCCGTTCGTGGAGTGGTTCTCGCCGACCGCGCGTTTGCCGTTGATGAGCGTCGCATTGGTTGAATGATAACGGTAGCTGTAAAGAACGTCGGGTAGCGTTAACACTCGCCCGTGTCCTGCCATTTTCAAGAATAGGTCCTGGTCTTCGCCGGCAATGGCTTTTTCATCGTAACCTCCGACCCGATCAAACACCGCGCGACGGAACATCGCCGAGCCATGAGGAAACGGAATCAAATTCGAACGGCGCAGCAGCCTCCATCTATCGCGTGGTCTCACTTCTTTGCCGCTGGCATCAATTCCGTTGCAGAGAGTTCCAATAACAACAACGTCCGGACACTCCTTCATAACATTCATCTGCCGCCGAAGCCGATCGGGATGTGCTATGTCATCAGCATCCATGCGCGCGACTAGCGGTGCGCGGGCTTGGGCCACTACCGCATTTGAGCTCGCGGCTAGTCCGAGTTGCTTTTGGCTTTCATGAACATGGATGCGCGTATCGCGAAGCGACCATTGCCGTAGTACTTCACGCGTTCCGTCTGACGATGCATCGTCCAGGATTACAAACTCAAAGTCATCGAGCGTTTGCGTGAGGATGCTTTTAATGCTTTCGTCAAGAAACGGTAACGCGTTGTGTACGGGCATAACAACGCTGATAGAAGGATTCTCCGTCATCGGTTATAGCTAATGGAGGGCTCAGCATACCTTCGGAGACTAGGAGCGATCAAGAAAGCCACTCGGCAAGTGATTTTCTCATTTCAGGTTTGAAATAAAGCAAAATCACTAACGGAATGATTGTTGACAAAAGACCGCCAATTACTACTCGAGGCAGCGCGGCAGTAACAAATCTCAAGCTAAACCAAGCAATCAGCAGGCCGGTTCCAGCAGCCGCGATAATGAGTAGTGAGATTTGAAAAAGTTTTGTAGTGATGCCGCGGATGATTTGGCTTAAAGCTCTTGCGCGAATTATTGATCCAAAACCGTAGGCGATTACGGCGGCCCAGGCGGCGCCAGACAATCCGAATCTCTTTATAAGCGGATAGAGTGCGGCGAGAAAGATCAGCGCTTCCAAAGTTGTCGCAACCGCAACCAGCTTTGGCCTGTTCAAGCCCCAGAAAAAACTCGAAACGAGCAGACTAAATCCGCGGAACGGGATAACCAACGCAAGGATCCGAAGCACTGTTCCCGCGGTGGTCCATCTGCTGCCAAAAAGTATTTGAACCACTTCACCAGCAAGCAGTAACATCGGCGCCGCCATGACGACGATAATCGACAAGGCAATATTAGATACTTTGGTAAACGCAGCCTCCAGAGTTTCCGGGCGCTGCGAAGTAATTTCGGCATAGGCTGGAAAGAGCACACCGCTGAGAGAGAGCACGAGCACACTGATAGGAGCACTTGCAATGTTGAAAGCCAGCGAATAGTTGCCGAGCGCGCTACTTCCGAGTAAACGACCTACCATGATGTTGTCCGCCATATTCACCGCATAGGAGGCAACCGCGATCAATAGAGTCAGTTTCCCTACGTTCATAATGCGACGAAAAGCGTGACTTTCAAGCGCGAGTCGCGGTCGATAAGAGTGGAAGGCGTAAGAGAGAACGGTGGACAGGGTAGAGGTTAGCAAAAGTCCGATCACCAGCGCCCAAACATTTCGCATGACGATCGCCAGGGCAATAGTCAAAGCTATGCCGGCGACATTTGTTATCAGTTCGTACCAGAAGATCCTTGCAAAACTAATCTGCTTGCGAAGGAGTGCCAAGCCTATGTTTTGAAATCCGCCAATCAGCGTGATCGAGCCGAGAATCGGAACGATGACCTTGAGTTGGTCTTGACCGTAAAACCATGCCATCGGAAAAGCCGAAGCAAAGGCTAAGAGGGCGACGACAAAACTTCTAAGTAGTTCCACCGACCAGACAGTGTCCAGGTATGTTCTCAGCTCATTCTTGCTATCGAACTTACTTGCCACAATTGTCCGGCTTAAGCCGAGCGAGGAAACCGCGTTCAATGCTCCGACGACGGTCAGAGCCATCGCGAACAATCCAAAATCCTCTGGTACCAGCAGCCACGCCAGAATGATCGAGCGCAAAAAACGTGTGGACTCGGTGATCAGAGCGGATGAAATGTTCCACCCAAGACCTGCACGAACTCTTTTCGCAAGAGATAAGCTCGACGCATGAATTGGATCGGTTATGATTTCGGGAGATGTCATTGGCGCAGCACAACCCGCGAGGCGAGAGGAGCTCTTACCGGATCAAATAAAAAGCAGTCTGGCGCGGGCGGAACCACTTCATTCCATCTTTTGTTAAATAGGCATCGTCTTCCATCATGATCGTGACCTTTTGCCCGCCCCACTCGGGAACTGCAGTAGTTGTGTTCAGTTCGATGGCAGTGTACGACCCTTCGCGGAAAGGTGGTTCCATCGGAGCTCCAGCGGCTGGTCGCCGAAAATCGATGCTGGCACCGAGCCCATGACCCTGATTGCCGACTGAGTGCGAATAGATCATTGCTTCGATACCCTGTTTCTTCATGTCCGCCATTGTCGCATCGTAAACCTCGAAGCCTTTCGCGCCAGGCTTTATATGAGTAAACAATGCATCCTGAAGGCGATTCGAATTCGCCAGAGCTTGCTTGAGTCCTTCCGGAGCATCCTTTTCGCCTTCACGCAAGACGTAACCCATTTTCTGCCAATCAGTACTCAATCCCATGTAATTCACTCCACAATCGATGTGAATCACATCACCTCGCTGGATGGTGGCCGATTCCTCAGTCACACTGAGAAACTGGAGTGTCTTACCTGGCTCTTGATTGTGTCGCTGAATACGTAAATCAGGCTGAAACCAAACATCCAACCCGGCATTGTTCACCTGTTGCAGAAACCACCAGCGAACATCAGCGACGGTGGTCTTACCGGGCGTGATCACTTCGTTTGAAAACGCGCGCTGCGTCAACACGTCTGTAAGCGCCACTGCTGTTCGATAATGTTCAAGCTCTTCAGGCAGTCGCGTGTCCATGTACTCGACAATCAGTGGAGCTGCTGAAACGAAACGTGAGGCGTAGTCCTGCCCGAGACTTTCGGTCAAAAACTTGTAAGCATCATGAGTCAGACCGTTTGTTACGCCGCGCGTTCCTCCCATGTTCAGTGCGATCGTTTTAGGATTGCGTTCTTCGACAATGCGACGCAGTGTTGGCGCGATATCTCGGCCGGGAGGATTCAAGACCTCGAAGAAATACTTCAAATGTTCTTCCGGATAACGGACTACCGCCAATCGATCGAGTTTGTCTCCACCGCGGTCCGCAAAGATAAAGAAGTCGCGCCGGCCAACATACGGAATGGGAGGCGCGATATATTCCGTTACTGGATCAGCGTGAAACTCTTCATTGGGAATGATCCACATTTCGATCTTCTGCTGCCGCATCATCGGCAGCAGCATGGTGTCGAGCCGTTTCTTCAGCCAACTCTCTCGCACGAGTTGCTGTTCCCGCACGGAAAGAAGTTTAGGAAGCGCTTCAACATTCTTTCGCGTTTGGGGATAGATTGCCGAAGACAACGAAGGAATCAAAAGAACGCTGATGATCACTAACTGACGGTTTACCGAATTTTTCATAACTCTCCTGGACGGTAGTTAACACCAATCTTCAACATGCGGATTCTTCGCGCCGGTGGCGCGAGAGATGGTAGCCAGGGGCAAGTGCGGAGCGTAGCGAAGCACGACGCCCCTGGGTAGCGCTAGAACAAACAAACAGGCACTGAAAGTGCGAAAGACATTTTATGCGACGTGATTCTGCCGCTGTTTCAGAGCTTCCTCATCAATTCGTAACCGTTCCAGGGGCGGCGCTCTTCGATGCGCTCAGAGCTTGCCCCTGGCTACCATCTCTCGCGCCTTTGGCGCGAAGAGGTGATGTTCCCAATGTGCACTTCCAACTTAAGTCTACGCCTATTAAATCACCGTTGCTCCGCACATAAAACAGAATTCACGCTTGACGTTACCTGCTTACTTCGCCTTTACTAAGTCCCAATGCGCACACGACTAGGCGTTTTTCTCATCACGCTATCAGGACTAATACTTGAAGTTGGACTAACTCGGATTTACTCCGCCAGCGTTTGGTATCACTTCGCGTTCGTCGCGATATCGGTGGCTCTGCTGGGCTGGGGTCTGGGCGGATTTACGGTTCACCTGCTGAAGCATAAGCTCCAGCTGACAATGAATTCGGCAGCGCTCGTGTCAGCTCTTTATGCGCTGGCGATTCCTCTGTGTTTGTTGCTCCTGGTTCGCTTCCCCTTCGAGACAGGGAGATTGCCACTTTATTTTTTGGCGCCGCTCCTTCCTTTCTTTCTGGCGGGCATGGCTCTGTCGATCGTGTTCGATTTGCATCGCGCAGTTGCCGGTTCGTTGTACTTTGCCGACCTGTTAGGCGCTGCAATCGGTGCCGTAGTAGTGACTCTGTTGCTGCACTGGTTGGGAGGTGAATCAGCGCTGTTAACAGGTGCAGTTGCTCCGGCGATAGCAGCCGTCTGCTTGCTGGCAACCGGCAATAAGCGTAAGGAACCGTCCGTGACCGGTCGTGCGCCATTAGCACTGAGCGTTGTCGTGTTTGCTGCGGTGATAGTAACAGCAGGGATTGCATTGTCAGCCATCAAGTTCGGCGCCTTGCGAGTTGTTCCGGGAACGACGAAAGCCATGCGCCGTCACATGGACGCCCACCCGGAAGCGCGAATCACGCAAACAGGATGGAATGCTTATTCACGAATCGACTCCGTTGAAGGCGTTGAGCGAAGCCAATTGGCGCGTCTTTACATCGACTCAGACGCATGGACTGACATACGCGAATGGGACGGCCGAATTGAAAGCGCGACTGACCTGCGCTATTCGTTCCGAGCGTTACCATTCCGGCTAACGCCCAATGCTGAGACACTCATTATTGGACCAGGTGGTGGTCCCGACGTCGTTGCCGCGCTCTCCTCCGGTGCTCGCAAAGTGACGGCGGTTGAGATGAATCCATTGATGCTGAAGTTTGTCAGGAATTATGGTGCCCGAGCGGCCGACTTATACGATCGGCCTGATGTCGAAACGATTCTGAGCGAAGGTCGCAACTTCATCAGCCGGACGGATCGCAAGTTCGACATTATTCTACTGGGGTTTGTTGATTCATGGGCGTCGGTAGCTTCAGGTGGTCTATCGCTGTCAGAAAACTATTTGTATACGGCTGAAGCTTTTCACGCCTATTACGAACGCCTAAAAGACGATGGAATACTGGTCATCCTGCGATGGGACTCTGATGTGCCGCGTCTGGTATCGAACTCTGTATGGAACCTTGGCGCAGAAGCGGCTGCACAACGAATCGTCACGCTGATAGAAAAAGATCCAATCGGCGGCGGACCACCTCAAATGCTTTTCATGCTCCGGAAACGGCCGTTCACTGCCGATGAGCTTTCCGAAATTCGCGATAAGTGGACACACGCTGAGGCCGTCATCATGCCGGGAGGGCTCGCACCCGACATGATTAGGGATGTGTTGTCGGGACGAATGACCCTGGACCAGTACGAAGAACAGTCACCGCGGTTCGTTGGGCCGGTTACCGATGACAGCCCGTTTTATTTCGCTATCGAGCGGCCGTTTCGAATGCCCACGTCCATCGCAACTTCTTTAATGAAATGGTTGCTTGGACCAAGCGTGGGCATGTTGGTTATATTCGCTGGGTTCGGACGGCCTCGACGGACTTCTTTGAAACCGTATTCGGGCTCAGTGATCTACTTTGCCGCTTTGGGTTTTGGTTTTATCGCAGTGGAGCTCGC
>DATEDU010000367.1:0-3073 GCA_035281525.1 Pyrinomonadaceae bacterium
ATAAAAGGCACGATTCGCAGGCGTATCCTGGCAAACTTTCGGGTTGACCCTGTCGTGATGCAAAAACAACTGCCGTCGCGTTTCCGGCCCAAACTGCACAATGGATTCGCCATCGCCGGTATTTGCATGATTCGCCTGGAACAGATCCGTCCCAAACTGATGCCGGAAATACTGGGCATAGACAGCGAAAACGCAGCGCACCGTGTGGCGGTGATATGGGATGGAGATGGACAAACAAACGAGGGCGTTTTCATCTCGCGAAGAGATACGAACTCCAAATTCAACGCGCTGATGGGTGGTCGCGTGTTTCCCGGAGAACATCACGAGTCGGTTTTTGAAGTCCACGAGCAGGACGGCGCGATCAATATAGCTATGCAATCGTTAGACAATGTGGTCACAGTTGCAATCGAAGGCAAACTCAGTCACCAGTTGCCATCCACATCTATATTTTCGTCGCTGGCTGAGGCATCATCGTTCTTCGAAGGAGGTGCAGTCGGCTATTCGGTGACCAGCGACGTGGACCGACTCGATGGGCTCCGGTTGAAAACGCGAGAATGGCGCGTCGAACCATTGGCGGTCGAGCGCGTCTACTCAAGTTACTTTTCAGACGAAACGAAGTTTCCCCGACAGAGCGTCGAGTTTGATCACGCTCTGATAATGAGAAACGTGATCCACGAGTGGCAGACCGTGGACGATCTGTATGTTTAGATGACTTCCAGTAGAAACTTTTGGAACAGAACGAGGGGAATGGGAGTACAAGAGACATGAGATACCTTCGGCTGCGCTATCTGGGCATTGCCGTCTTCACCTTTGTCGTGAGCGTCGGCATCTCGCCGATCCTCTTTTACCCCGAAATGATCGCCTGTGGACCACGCAGCTCTTCTACCAGTTACCGCTCCTCGTACTTAATGCAGACCACGAAAAGCTACATCACCTACGCAACGGAAGCGGAAGCTAGTGACGTTTTCAATACGGAACTTGCGCTGGCGTTGACCGTTTATGACCGGTCGCCGAAGGTCAACAAAAAAGGTGTGCTAATCGAGCAACGGGCACTCTATCAAACCTATCATCAGGGTAACGATGAGTACTACGTCGAGTTAATGTGGAGAGAAGGAACCACTCTACACTTCATCCACTCCCGCTCCTACATCCACGTCAAGGAATTCGAGAAATACAACTTCTGACGAGCCGATTGATGTCAGGAGGACTGGGGCGCGACCGCGAAAGCGCGACTAGTGACGCGTTTTTAGTCCAATGACGTGTCGGGCAGACCTTTGGTGAAGGTGTTCATCTGCGATCTTGGTTCAAGAAGTACCATCGATCGCATTAAACCAGCGAGTGCAGCCTGAAAATCCGTGTTCCTATGAACCTCGGAATTGCGCCGTTGCGCGACGCAATAGGAACACTGATTAAAAGAAACATCCTGGGCTTAGGACGCGGACACGAACGAAGCCCGAATGGCGGTGCCGTGGAACAGAGGTAACGCTCATTGCGCGCACTGATTCGATAACGCTAAACCAGCATCACCGGTCGGTACAACTTTTTACAATCTGATTACAGCCTGTGGAGACTTGGATGTTCAAAGACCATAGTCTCTCAAGCACGGATTGGAAAGTTAAGACCGAAAGGAACCGAATCAATGAAAGCACTACTGCTTTGTTTTGTGATTGCGATGGCGTGTGGAAGTTCTATCGCTCAGACTGTGTCGCAGCCCAATAACGCCGCCGCGCCATCCAAGGCGACGCCATCTGACGCGCAGAAGTTGTTCGACAAAATGAAAAGCCTTACAGGATCGTGGCAAGGCACGATTATGGGCATTTCGATCAACGTCACCATTCGTCTCGCCTCCAGTGGTACCGCAATTTTGCACGAGGCGCATACCGACGGAGGGAAACCTCCAAACCATGAGATCACTATGTTCTACGTGGAGGGAGACCGTTTGCTCGCGACCCACTTTTGCGATGCCGGCAATCGCGCTCGCTTTGAAGGAAAGTTGTCCGCAGATGGAAAGAGCGAGTTCGATTTTCTCGATGTCGCCGGAAGCACGCGCGGAGGATTGGTGAAGCGCATGGCATTCACCTCAATTGACGCGAACAAGCACGTCGTAGAGATCACCTTCGTTAAGCCGGACGGTAATCCGATTGAGTTGCGCGGGGAATTTGAACGGACAAAATAACGGGATCTGGAGCGGGCGACGGGATTCGAACCCGCAACCCTCAGCTTGGGAAGCTGATGCGCTACCGTTGCGCCACACCCGCTCGTTTGGGAACCACAGATTACCACGGATTAGACCGCTTCGCAGCCGTCACTACGCGGTCAATGTCTCGGTCATGAGTTCCGCCAGCAGACGATTGAACTGCGGCGGGTCGGGGAGATCGGAACCCTCCGCAAGCAACGCGTACCCATACAACAACTCCGCGTACTTGCCCACTTTCGGATCTGCACTGTCTTTCTGAAATCGCTGACGCATCTTCGCGACGATCTCGTGTCGCGGATTCAACTCCATGATGCGCTTCTGTTTCGGCCGCTCGCCGCCACCCATTTGCAGCAAACGCTCCATCTGCGGACTGAAGTCCATCTCCCCGCCCACTAGACAGACAGGCGAGTTCGTCAGACGATTCGTAAACCGTACTTCTTTCAGATACTGATCGAGGTGCTGTTGAAGCGACTGCAACAACCCGGCGCTCTCCTCCTGCTCCTTCTTCAATTCCTCTTCATTGCCGAGCTGCACAGTCCCCTTGCCTACTGACTTCAACTTCTTACCATCGAACTCGTTCAGCGCCTGGACCAACCACTCGTCAACCGTGTCGACAAGAAAAAGAACTTCGTATCCCTTTTCCTTGAACACTTCGAGATGCGGCGAGTTCTCCACAACCGTGCGCGACTCGCCAGTCAGATAAAACATCTCCGTCTGTTCCGCCGGCATCCGAGCCACATAGTCTGTCAACGTCGTCAGCTTCTCGGGATCGTTCGACGACTCAAAGAGTAACAGCGATACGATGCGGTCCTTGTTCTCGAGATCCGTTGCCGCACCTTCCTTCAACGTGCGTCCAAACTGCTTCCACAGCGCAAG
>DATEDU010000368.1:0-5582 GCA_035281525.1 Pyrinomonadaceae bacterium
CCGCCACCTGGAACGATACCTTCTTCAACCGCCGCGCGGGTCGCGTGCATTGCATTCTCAACGCGCGCTTTCTTCTCTTTGAGTTCGATTTCAGTGGATGCTCCGACGCGAATGATTGCGACGCCACTCACTAGTTTCGCCATGCGCTCCTGCAACTTCTCGCGATCATATTCTGAAGTAGCGTCTTCGATTCGAACCTTGAGTGTTTTCACGCGAGCCTGTAAGGCATTGTGATCCCCGCCACCTCCAATGATGGTCGTGGTTTCCTTGTCAATCGTCACTTTCCTGGCCGAGCCCAGCTCTTCAAGCATGATGCTCTCCAACTTGATACCAAGCTCGTCGTTAATAACTTTTGCGCCGGTAAGTACTGCGATGTCTTCGAGCATGTCCTTACGCCGCTCGCCAAATCCCGGTGCCTTCACCGCAGCGACGCCCAGCGCACCTCGCAATCTATTTACTACGAGCGTTGCCAATGCTTCGCCAGTTACGTCTTCAGCGATGATCAAGATCGATCTACCCAGCCTCGCGACTTCCTCGAGGATGGGCAGCAAATCTCTCATTGAGGAAATCTTCTTTTCGCTTAGAAGAATGACGGGATTCTCGAGTTCGGCTTGCATTGTTTCCGCGTTGGTGACGAAGTTAGGCGAAAGGTAACCGCGATCAAATTGCATCCCTTCCACCACTTCTAACGTGGTCTCAATCGTCCGTGAATCTTCGACGGTGATAACACCATCTTTGCCAACCTTTTGCATTGCTTCAGCAATCAACCTTCCGATGGCGTGGTCCCCGTTTGCGGAGATCGATCCCACTTGGGCGATCAGGTCTTCTGTGACCGGCTTCGCTGCTTTCTTAATCTCGAAAATCGCACGCTCGACTGCTTTATCGATACCGCGTTTCAAAGCCATTGGGTTGGCACCTGCCGCCACAGCCTTTACCCCTTCGCGAAAGATCGCCTGCGCCAGCACGGTTGCTGTGGTCGTGCCATCGCCGGCGACGTCGCTCGTCTTCGCAGCGACCTCTCGTACCATCTGCACGCCCATATTCTCGATCGCATCTTTAAGGTCAATCTCCTTCGCGACCGTAACCCCATCTTTGGTGATCGTCGGGCTGCCATATTTCTTATTGAGTACGACGTTGCGTCCTTTTGGACCGAGGGTGATTTTCACCGTCTCAGCGAGTTTATTAACACCGCGCAAAATCGCCGCACGGGAGTATTCGCCGAAAGTTATTTCCTTTGCCATTATGTTTGCTTGTTCTCCACGCTATGCTGGGTTTCGGTTCCGCCTGAGAAGGTTCAGTGCAAGAACGATAACCGCGGCGACAAGCAACAGGTGAATAAGGCTGTTAGTAACAAAGCCTCCATAAAACCCAACTAACCACAGCAGCAACAGCACTATTAGAATTGTCCACAACATCAATCGTATCTCCCCGCTTCGACATGTTTAGAATCCTTTTGTTTAAGACTGGACTATACGAAGAGAACCGTCTGTGCGATAGACCACATACGTGCTATCCTTTCCGCAATGTGGTTCAGCGTTGCTTGTTTTCGTTTAGGGTTACCGCATCGAGATTATTCATGCCTGTTTTTGTAGGATCTGCCCAGCCGCGCGAGAATCGGCTGCTCGCAGCGCTTCCAAACGACGACTTCGAACGTCTTCTGCCACAGCTTGCCAATGTCTCCTTTGCTCTCGGTGAAGTCGTCTACGAATTCGGGGGACAGTTGGAGTACGTCTACTTCCCCACGACGGCCATAGTGTCGTTGCTTTACACCATGGAAAACGGCTCGAGTGCCGAGATGGGATTGACGGGTAATGATGGTGTGGTGGGTATCGCCCTCTTCATGGGAGGTGGCACCATGCCGAATCGTGCTGTCGTACAAAGCGCGGGTGGAGCTGTGAAGATGAAGGCCAGAGTGCTTCAGGATGAATTCGCGAAGGGTGGAAAGTTTCAATACCTGTTGCTGCGCTATACGCAAGCACTGATTACTCAGATCTCACAGACCGCTGTTTGCAACCGTCTTCACTCGGTGGAACAACAACTTTGCCGATGGCTTTTGTTAAGCCACGACCGGCTGAATACTGATGAGCTCATCATGACACAGGAACTAATCGCCGGTATGTTGGGCGTGCGTCGCGAAGGCGTTACCGTGGCTGCAGGGCGCTTGCAGGATGCTGGCGCAATCAGTTACGTCCGCGGGCATATCAAGATCCTGAATCGTCTGAAAATGGAAGACACAGTCTGCGAGTGTTACCGGGTAGTAAAAGACGAGTTCGACCGGTTACTCGAATAAACTTCTCTCCCGGTTGCATTGACTTCACACCGTCCAATCGAATGCGCTTGCGATAAAAGGCCTAGCGACTAACCTATAAGCGGTCTAGCGCACAGACGCTGCCTCCTGACCCTGTAAGAATCTCTCCATGAGCGATATCTATGCCATGCAACGGGCGAATGGCGATGTCTTTGCGCTTGATCATAAGGGACGCTTTTGCGTGCCCCTATTTCATAGCAGCCGTGACGCGATGACAGCTCGGCTGCGTAATGGGGACATGCTGCCTTTCAAACCTGTGGCCCTCGATACTCGCTTGCTCCGGGAACTTGCACCTAAAGGCGGTCAACGTAATGTGGACCTTTTGCTGGTGAAAGATCCGTTACTGAGTCTGAAACGTGGCGACCCGGTGGACCATTCAGAACTCGTCTTAATCGTAGGGAATCACACCTGAATCTGTCCCCTTTAGACTATTGTTACCGTGAGCGACAAGGTATCCGCTAACTCTGAGACGGCCGAGCCATTTGATCCGACACGCTGGGCGCTTGCAAATCCCCGGCTCTCCGAAGGTCAGGCCGATGATAGAAGACCCATGAACGGTGCCGTCGAAAAAAGCGATCGAACACACTCATCCCACCGCGCATTCGCTCGCCGGTCTCACCAGTTGATGTTCAAGAAATGGTCGCAGGCGAGGCACGATTAGCGATATGGATGGAGTGGGGTTCCAGCATCAATCGAGGGCATGAAAAAATGCGTGAGAACAACGTTTTCGAAGTCAGGCAGGGAAACTGAAGTGGGTCAATCTTTATATTCATGACGCGCTGGCAACCCTTACGGGCCACGTTCTAAGCCTCGTCGAGACGCAGCCCGTTTTTATGTAAGGGAGCTTCATACGCCAGGGTTAGGTTCAGTACGACTTTTCAAGCAGGAGAAATCATGGAAGAGAAGACAGTTTTCAAAATTGGAGATCGTGTCGACCAAATGTGCATCACCTGTAACGAGGAACGCGGTCACATCGTGGTTTCTCTCAGCAAGACAGGAAGGATCACGCGCGTCGGGTGTCCAATGTGTGGATCACGCGTCACGTATCGTGCCGGGACAATACGTCGTGCGTCCAATAAACTCGGCGCTCCATATGATCGAGGGCGAACGTATCGCAAAGGACAGACGCTGCTTCACCCCACGTTTGGTGAAGGTGAGGTAACTGCGATCATAGAACCCCAGAAAATGGATGTTTTATTTGCGGATCGCATACGGCGAATGATTCATGCTCATTCGTAACTAATGGATTGCGGACCTGGCATCGCGGCGTGGTCGCCGATAATGCAGCGTTAATGAACGAACTAATAGCAGAAGGGAAGTAAAATGATTATTTGCGACTTCTGCCTGCTTCGCTGCCAGGACGGCGCATGCCGTCTTGGCCTGAATATGCCGAAGACAATGAAATGCCGCGAGTTTGTTCCCGGTATCGAGAAATTCTGCGCGAAGCCCACGGACTTCGTAAGTCCGAATCAAATCATTGAGATGGCGAGGTTTTTTGGCCTTGAAAGAACAGAACTCAAAAAGGTCAAGATAATCGCGGAAAGAAGAGGCGCCGATGAGTCTTGTAAAGTGTCCTGAGTGCTTGCATCTGTGCTTCTCCGATTCCCACGCGTGCCCGAGTTGCTCGCGTGAGTTTAATCAGGGCGAACTAAGAGCGAAACTAGTGGCAGAAAATAAAGCCTTCGACAGGAAGTCTTACGGAGTTTTCCTCATTCTGTTGCTACTTGTGCTGATTGCTGTAGGTTATGCCGTGTTCCAACGGCCAGTGATACTACAGACCCCGGATACTCTGGCAATTGGACAGGCGCCACGTGTCGGCGAGTTACTCGCAAGTGCGAAATAGCAATTAGCCTCTCGCGGCAACGCCAAGACGCTTCTCACGAACCTAATTCATCACCCGTCAATTCTAGCCCGCTCGAAGAAATGCAGTTAAGATGACCCGGATCTGTTTACTCCCGAACCAACTAGCCTAAGTCATCACTCTCCGATCATGATGCGGCGGTGGTGCACCCGTCGATACACTACCAGCGGCGGCGGCAAAGGAAAAAGCGACTAAGCACACAGACGAAGCGCAGACGGTAATCTTTGAAGCTGCTGAAACTTCAGACAGATCACGATCAATGCCTATATCGAGTCATACGAAGACCAAACTGAAGTGGATACTCGCGAGCTGATTGATGCGGACGCTACAGTTTACGTCATGACTTCCTCCGGGCGTGAAACAAATCGCGCCGAGATTCCCCCGACAGCCCGCATGATTTTCCCATAAGGAAGTTGCACTTCATGGCCCACAAGCGGGTCCGCAACTTTCTGAAGGTCCTCGTCATACCAACCTCCGCTTCAGCCGATCTTTTTCAAGGCGCGTGCCTGCTCAGTGAATCGCATACAACGACCCATCCGTACTTCCAAAATAGACCACCCCTTTATCAACGACTGGTGAAGACCAGATTGCCCCAACGGAGAACACTCGATAGAACGCGAGCACCATGTCCTGGTAGTCACCAAAATAACGCGCATAGATCGCTTCGTTGTTCAAAGCTCCGTCAGGCTTCAACATCTTCAACGGATCCCGCTTCGAGCCTTCAGTCTGAAAATCCCACACCAGTTTTCCCGATTTCGCATCAACCGCCAGCAGCCGCCCATTCGATACGCCAAAATAAACGAGATCGCCGGCGAGAGCAGGCGAAGAGAACACAGCTCCCTTTGCGTCCAGTGTGAATTTCAACCTCCCCGTTTTAGCATCAAGCGCAAAGAACCTGTAGCCATCCGATGTTCCTGCGTAGACTACGCCGCCACGTATCGCGGGCGTGCTATTGACCCAGCCTTTATTAGTTGGATAGTCCCAACGTTTACGACCCGTCACGGCATCGACTGCATAAAGATGACCATCTCGGCAGCCAACGTAAACAGTTCCATCGGCGATCGCAGGCGAAGATTGAAAGCCCTGTTGATTGCGGATGTATGTATCTTCACCGGTTTTGAAGCGCCATTTCTCCAGGCCTGTTTCTGCGTCAAGAGCGTAGAGATAGCTGTCCCAGCTACCGATGTAGACTATATTGTTCGCAATTGCAGGTGAGGCATGTACGATGTCGCCAGTTGTAAACTTCCATTGCAGAATTCCAGTCAGCGCATCGACGCAGTAGACATTTCCGTCGCCGCTGCCGATGTAAATTCGTCCGTTGTAGAGCGCCGGTGAAGATGTGTAGATGTCCCATGAATCAGGAATGGTTTGGAAGCCCGATGGATAGCCGTGCAGCCGTTTGCCTTCAAATCG
>DATEDU010000369.1:0-8136 GCA_035281525.1 Pyrinomonadaceae bacterium
CCCAGACGTTGAAATCCCGACGGCGCTCCTTGAACGGCGACGTAGCAAACAAAACATCAAGCAAACGTCGGGCATCCTGCTCAAACTTTTTCAATTCCGCAGCCTGGTAGCCATCTCCGAGGATGAGAAAATCAACCTTCGTCGCGGAGTCTCCGTTCTTCTCGAGTTCGATTAATCGCCCTGGTGAAGGAGGTCTTGATCGATCGATGAAGATGTCTGCTGGATCTACGGTGATAGACCAGACTTCGCGAAATGCGTTTGATGCGTCACGCTTCTTCAAAACGACCTGCACAGGCTTTTCCGGCGTCGGAAACCTGAGCGACTCGTGAAATGTCCGATTCATCCTCTTCGCTTCGTCGGTTGTTTCCCACTCACCATAGATTGAAGCAAAGCCACGAGAGTAAAGAATGCGATTGGTGTCGCGGTCGATGACTTCGAAGAGGTATTTGCCGAGGTTAGTGTGATCGACCGGCTGGTGTGGATTACCGGGCCACGGGAGCGGCTCAATCACCACGCGGTCGAGGCTGTAGAATTCCTGCGTTGCATTGCCCGTGTGGTAGTAGTCAAGACGCATCGTCGGCGCAGCAGCTAGTGACATACCGGCACACATGAATATTAAAACCAAGAGCATGAGTACATGTTTCATGGCGCGTCCTTGTACTAATCAGAACGGGTTTTCGTCAGCCGATGGACCATAAATGGAGGGCACTGGAATATCGTTCAGCCGCAGGTAAACTCCGAGTTGAGCTCGGTGATGAATTTGGTGGTTCATCACAAAGCTCCGTAACACCGCTATCTTCGGCAGCGTCATTAGTTGTTTACCGTTTTTAAGCAAGGCCCAACTCTTCATCAAATCGGCATCACTGGCTCCAGCGATAACGGCGCGAGCCTTCGCGACATTGTCGTCAAACACATTCAGCAAATCGCTTTGTGATTTTGCGATCTCAGCCGTTGGCAGCGGCTTACCCTCAGGCGCCAGATCCAATGAATCCTGGGCAATAGTGTAGACGGCCCAAGTCGGGATGTTGCTCAAATGAGTAGCCAACCCGCCCATCGACGTGGACTTGTCGTGTGGTTTCCAATCGAACTTATCATCTGGAACGCGCTCCAGAGTCTTACGCGTATTCGCCATCTCGTAATCGAACTCCGGTAATATTGCGTCAGATAAAGCCATTTCATTTCCTCCTAAAGAGCAGTTGTAAATTGTAGGGGCATCCCTCCGTGGGCGCCCCTTCTTTGAATCGGGTAAGGGGCGCCCACGGAGGGACGCCCCTACAAATATAAGCTCTACCGAAAAGCTATAAAAGTTGGACGGAACAGGCGTATTATACGTGCTACTACTCGTCTGGCAAGACAACTGCGGGAGGCTCGTATGAGAAACGCACGCGCCGTTGGAAATCAGGTTGCGATGGTTGCAATCATCGCCATTTGGGTCGCCGCCTTTCAATGCGTTGTCGTCGCGCAGCGCCCATCGTACCCAGTGGGCCGGCGAATCGAGCAAATGAACCGGCAGGTCGGTCAATACGAACGAGACGAGCAGTATCGCGACGTCGAGGGAAAGCCTAACGCCACTGCCGATCGGAAGCGAAACCAAACAACGGTCGCGCAAGTTAAAGAAGACTTTGAGCGTTTACAGGCAATCTACAATCAACTTGTGACGACACTGTCGTCAAAGAAACCGCTGGATGATGCGTTCTTATCAGAATCGTTAGCAGGGATTAACAAGTGCTCGACGCGGCTGAAGACGAATTTGGCGCTACCTCAAGCGAAGCAGGAAGTTCACGCAAAACTGTCCTCCAACGAAGAGCCTCAACTTCAGGCATCGCTCACGCTGCTGCTGAACCACATCTCCAGATTCGTGACAAATCCAATGTTCGAGTCAACTGGAGTACTTGATGTTGAACTCTCGACTAAGGCGAGCCGAGATCTCGAGGAGATAATTCATCAGAGCAGCAACATCAGAAAACGAACCGAGAAGCACAAACCATAACTTTGCAGCCGAACGGCCTACAGCCGTGCAAGAGCACCGCAAGATCAACCCTTTTCGGCAACCAGCACCTGAAAACTCTCAGCCATTCCGCCAGGCAAGATCATTTCCCTTGCTCCCGTTCGCAAACTCGCTCTTTCGGCTTCACTCTGGGTTTCACTGACTCTTAATTCGAGTTCCTCGAGTAATCCAACTTTGAGCAAAAATCTGTCTTGCCGTTCGAATGTCTTGACCTGAAACTTGTCTGCCTCCAGGAGCTTTTTCACCTGCGTCCAGTTTACGGAGCTTGTCAGGTCCTGTTCACCCGCTCTTGCCAAGACTTCATGGGCAAACTGGTGCCGGTGGAACGCTCGCAATGTTCCGTTCGGACGCGACTGAACGTTGTAAAGATCGGCTCCTTCTGCGCCGTAATCGACTACAATTAGGTAACCCTTTTCGAGTTTGGCTGAGACGAATTCAAGCCACCGCTTGATTCCCGGATTTACTTCAGCAATCTGACCCTCCGCAAGTTTGATGTCAATGTCCGCCAAATGCGTCGCAAGCGATTCTGAAAGCCGGTCAATGAGCCATTCAAAGTCTCCATTTGCAGTTACACCAACATAAAACTCGCGCAAGTTCCCTTCGCGCATCGTCACTCGATGGACAGGGAAAGCATCTAGTAGTTCGTTCGCGAAGATGATGGCAGGGTTGAGTGGCTGCAATTCTCTCAAACAACTATACGACGCATGCTCGCCGAATCTTGCTAGACGATCTAATAACCGGGAACGAGCGTTTGCGCTCACCTCGTCAACAACATACCTCGTAGCTGCGAAAACTTGAGGAAAGCGATGTTGAAGCGTTTGAAGAACTACCTCCGCGAAGTGTCCACTTCCGGCGCCGGCCTCTACAATTGTCAACGGCTGCGGGGAACCTAACTTTAAATATAGATCAGAGAAATATCGCGCGAACGTCGCCGCGAAAAGAGCACTTCTTTCCGGACTCGTACTGTAGTCTCCACCACGTCCCCACTTCTCCAAATCCCCTCGACAGTAATAGCCCTGCTCCGGATCGTACAGAGCAGCTTCCATCCATTGATAAAACGTAATGGGACCTTCATTTTGGATTCGCTCACGCAGACGATCAGCCAGCGAAGACATTGATGCTAGCGGTTTTGCGGATCGTCCTTGTCGAGGAGTCGCGTAGTGTTTTCGGTAACACTCGCCGGCTGGCGAATCTCCGCAGTGGTTGGGCGTGGCCTCCAGCCAGCGGCTGGATTAGGAGTAGCTGGCGGCAGTGCGGCGCCGATCGGTGAGTTAGCCGGAATGGCGACTGGAGGTCTCATGTAACGGTAGTTGGGCCTTGGTGCTCCCTCCTCGAAAATGGCCGCGAACAGCATGCGCACCAAACCGCCGAGAAAGAAAAGAACCGCGGCTACCGGAACAAGGACATCGAGCAGGTTTGGGCCATCAGCGAAGCTGTTAATAATCCCCAGAACCGGCACCAACACCAAGCCCGCCAAAAGAAGAATGCCTCCCTGCCTCACGCCTCTGCGGCGCGGTGATATTTCGCGAGGCTCGTTAGGGTCATAGTATGGCATTACCCCGCGGTTCCCTATAATCTGAAGTACAGCCTCAAGAGGAAAGCCACACCTCGAACAAAAGCGTAGGTTATCGGAGACTTGCTGTTGACCGCACTGCGGACAAAACATACGTCGCCCTCACATCACAGGTTAAGCATTTCGCTTCAGATGATAAACCCACTCAGGCAGATCTGGAAAAGCCTTTTGCAAGAGCCTGCGCACGGCCCTGGTAGATCGTTGCTCGCGCAAATGTATCAAGGAGCACGCTGACGAGAGGTCGCATGTCCTCCGCGGGCGTTGCAATGCTTTTCAAAAGGTCAGCGTCTGATCGAAAGCTGACAAAGGCACGCCGCCGGGTTTCGTCGACCTCATTCAGGTAATCTATAACGCGCGCTGGTGTTGAAAGGTTCTCCGGGAGCGTCCATTCGAACGGATCGTCCCATAGATTCGAAGTGATGCCGCCAAAAGTCTGCTCTACTACGCCCGCACTTTTGAGTACGTATGCGCCAACAGAATGCGACGCTGTTTCGGCTTTGGTGGTGCGCGGATCGTGGTAGAGCAGATCGTGTGGTGTCGAGACTATGAGCCGGCAAGATGTCTCGTGAAGGTTTGCAAACTGCTGATCGAGACTGTCGATGATGATCGTTCGTTCGATCAACACACGCGATCCTAACGTGCTTTCGCTTTCCGATCTGTCTCTTGTAGCACAGTGCCGAAGCTACGTCCGCCCCAACTCAGGCCTGTATAAATCTTGCCCTTGGCTCCGACTCTCGATCCGCGCGAAGGGACGCCACGAGTAGTTACCACCCAAATGCGGCCGGTGCCATCATCAATTTCATACGCGCCATTGCCTAAGACACCGTAGCTGTCAGTCACGTTGCCGACGATGCCGACTTCCTTATTGCGATAGCGACCGGGGTCAGCGTTTATTTTTGAAATCGTTTCTTGTTGTGGGCAGGCCGTTAGGAGGACTACTCCTGTGAGTACTACTGAAAGCAGTCCGAGTCTTTTAGTCAAATGCATACGCTTCTCCTTTTCATTTCCATGTCTCGGGAGAGCTGATTTTCGCGTCTCGGGAGATTTCATGTTTCGGGAGAGCGCGATTCTAGAGATGCGAAGATCGGCCAAACCGTTTTCTCGCGCCACGCGCACAATATACTACTATTTACCGAACCAACCGATGGGACGGCCTGAGAGATCCACCCAAACACTCTTGACCTGCGTATATAGCTCGAGCGCGTGCTTGCCCATCTCGCGACCATAGCCCGACTGTTTGTAACCACCGAATGGTGACGCAGGATTGAACATGTTGAAAGTATTAATCCAAACCACACCAGCCTTGATCTCTTTGGCAAAGCGATGTGCGCGCGTGATGTCGCGCGTCCAGATTCCTGCTGATAAACCATACACGGTCTCATTCGCCTGCTTTATCAGGTCGTCTTCATCTTTGAAAGTAATTACGGATACGACGGGACCGAAGATCTCTTCCTGGGCGACGCGCATGTCGTTCTTTACTTCCGAGAAGATAGTGGGCTGGAAGAAATAACCCTTCTGAAATGCTCCTTCCAGTTTCGGAGACTCTCCTCCGGCGAAAACCGTAGCGCCTTCTGCACGACCAATGTCAATGTAGCCCTTGATCCGGTTCAATTGTTCTTCTGAAACCTGCGGGCCCATCTGCGTGGACTTATCCATCGGATCGCCGACGTTGACCTTTTGTGCTTTCTCTTTCAACTTATCGAGAAACTGGTCCTTAACGTCTTCTTCAAGGAACAAGCGTGAGCCGGCGCAGCACACCTGACCCTGATTGAAGAAGATGCTCATCATGGCGCCGTTCACAGCTTGTTCCATGTCAGCGTCTGCGAAGACAATGTTCGGCGCCTTGCCTCCAAGTTCGAGAGAGACCTTGGTCAAGTTCTCCGCCGCAGCTTTTGCAATCAGTTTGCCCACTTCGGTAGAGCCCGTGAAAGCGATTTTGTCGATTCCAGGATGAGCTGCCAGAGCAGCTCCCGCAGTTTCGCCGTACCCCGGCACAATGTTTACGACGCCTTCGGGAAAACCCGCTTCCTGGATCAGCTTCGCTAATTCCATAGCGGTGACCGGCGTTTGCTCGGCCGGTTTCAATACCACGGTATTGCCAGCTGCCAGTGCCGGCGCGAGCTTCCAAGCGGCCATCAGCAGAGGAAAATTCCACGGGATGATTTGTCCACACACTCCGACAGGCTCGCGCAGTGTGTAATTGAACATTTTGCCGGGAACGGGAATGGTCTCGCCTTCAATTTTCGTAGTCCACCCGGCGAAGTACTCAAAGTTCTCAGCAACCTGCGGTAAGTCGACGTAAAGAGATTCTTTTATAGGCTTGCCATTATCTCGAGTTTCGAGTTCAGCCAATTCCGCTGCTCGCTGCTCGATTAACTGAGCGAGCTTGTAGAGCAACCGGCCGCGGTCGCGTGCACTCATTTTGGACCACTTGCCTTCGTAAGCCTGGCGTGCGGCAGCTACTGCTTTATCGATATCGGCTTTATCTGCTTCGGCTACTTCGGCAAATGTTTCGCCGGTGGAAGGGTTAGGGCTCTTGAAAGTCTTGCCTGAGTCGGCGTCGACCCACTGGCCACCAATGAAGAGTTGATATTTGCGTATGTTGGCTTCGGCTGGTTGGGCAGATGACATCAGAATTGCTCCAGGGTTTTTAATAGGACGAATAGGACCTATATGTCCTATTACTTAATTTTAAAAATCAGTTGTGCCGGCTAATAACTGCCGCAGCACATAAGGCAATATCCCGCCGTGTTGGTAGTAATCAACCTCAATCGGAGTGTCGATTCTCAGAGTAACCGGTATCTCTTCTTTAGCTCCATTTGCACGATGGACCACGAACGTGACATCCTGCCGTGGGCCGACTCCATTTTCCAACCCAATGAGATCGAATTGCTCAGTTCCATCGAGCCCGAGCGATTTAGCACTCGTCTCGTCCTTAAACTGACACGGCAAGACGCCCATTCCAACAAGATTGCTGCGGTGGATCCGTTCAAAGCTTTGCGCGATCACTGCCTTTACTCCGAGAAGACGCGTGCCCTTTGCGGCCCAGTCGCGCGAGCTGCCGGTCCCATACTCCTGCCCTGCAATCACGACCAGCGGCACACCTTCCTCCTGATACTTCATCGCCGCGTCATAGATGCTCATCCGATCGCCGCTGGGTTGGTGCGTCGTAACGCCTCCTTCGACGCCGGGCACCATCAAATTCTTGATGCGAACGTTCGCAAACGTCCCGCGCACCATTACCTGGTGATTGCCTCGCCGCGAACCGTAACTGTTGAAGTCTTCGGTCGCAACTCCCTGTGATAGGAGATAAGTTCCCGCTGGCGACGAAGCTTTGATCGCGCCGGCCGGACTTATGTGGTCGGTCGTAACTGAGTCACCAAAAATCGCCAGAGGCCGAGCGCCGCGAATGTCCTGCCATTTGCCCAACAGATTGCTGAAGCCGTCAAAATAAGGAGGCTCCTGAATGTAAGTAGACTGCTGATCCCATTCGTAGACGTTTCCGGTCGTCGACGGGATTTCGTTCCACAATGGATTCTCACCCGCGAAATTGCTGTAGAGCCTGCGGTAGGTTTCAGCATCAAAGGCCGATCGCAGCAGCGCTCCGATCTCGTGGAGACTGGGCCAGATGTCGCGCAAATAGACGGGCTCGCCGTCCTTTCCTATACCCAACGGTTCATTAGAAAGATCAATATCGACCGTTCCGGCGAGCGCGAACGCGACCACGAGTGGAGGACTCATGAGGAAATTCGCCTTAATGCTCTGATGAACGCGTGCCTCGAAGTTTCGATTACCAGAAAGAACGCTTGCACCAATCAAGTCGTGCTGCGCAATCGTCTCTTCGATCGCTGGATCGAGCGGCCCCGAGTTACCAATGCACGTGGTGCACCCGTAACCCACCAAATTAAAGCCAAGCTGGTCCAGGTAACTTTGTAAACCTGTCTTTTGCAGATAATCCGTAACTATCCGCGAGCCCGGCGCCAGAGAATTCTTAACCGAAGGACGTACCGTCAAGCCGCGTTCGACAGCCTTTTTCGCCAGCAGGCCGGCTGCCAGCATCACACTCGGGTTCGAAGTGTTAGTACAGGATGTGATAGCGGCGATCAATACGTCGCCATGGCCTAGCTCAACATCCGCGTGAGGAAACTCTTCCGGATGGACCTCCTCAACGCGATCGGGTGTCGGGCGGTTGTTGACCATTTCCGTCTCAGTCCAAGCGCTCGTATTCATACGCGTAACGTCGCCCAGCACGGGAATCGGCACCGGCTCTTGAGTACCACCTCCGACGATCGCAGCTCTGGCAATATCAGGCACACCCATTTTCGTAAAGTACCGCGACTCGACCTCTTCCGCTGCCTTTCCATAACCTCCTTCTGATACCGGTTTCTTCAGCAGCTTGCCGAATTGATCCTTCAGATTCTTTAGCTCAATTCGATCCTGAGGACGCTTTGGACCGGCAACGCTGGGCTCGATGGTCGCGAGATCAAGCTCGAGCAGTGTGCTGTAATCACACTCTCCCTGACGAGGCACTCCGAACATACCCTGGGTGGTGTAA
>DATEDU010000370.1:0-11663 GCA_035281525.1 Pyrinomonadaceae bacterium
GGGCGATCACGCCCCAACCGCCGCGCACTCTCGGTAAATACCACTGAATCTCTTCCGGCAGATTGCCCGACCAGACAATCAGAAACTGTGAGAAAGCAAAGTAGGCCCAGAGCATCACCAGCGCGAGCATCAACTTACCTAGATCCTGAAAGTGACTGGGCCTCATGACCTTTGACAGTGGCTCATGACGCGAAAGAAACGCGCTGACTGCAATAACGAATGCGAGCGCGCTGAGCGACCAGGCAGCCGTAAACAACAAACCGTAAATTGTCGAGAACCATTCGGGATTGAGCGACATGGCCCAGTCGACGGACGCGAACGTCACCGCCAAAATCAGCAGTGCCAGCCCTGGGCCGCTCAACATGCGCATGCGTCTGGTGTAGGTTCTGTCGGCAGTGCGGTCCTGATCGAGGGACCACTTGCTCAGTAGATAAGCAAAGAGAATCCAAAGTCCGAAGTACAACACCGCCCGCCCGGTGAAGAATGGAAGGTTCAAATACAACCGGGCCTTTTGCGCGAGAGCCGGCGTTTTGGCCATCTCCTCGTGGTGTCTCCACGGGTAAAGGTTGTGGGCGCCAATAATGATTGGAATAAATAAGACAGCCATCAGTGGCAGTGTGCCGCTCGCAGCTTCGAGAATCCTGCGGATCACGAGTCCCCACTGGCCGCCGGTCAGGTGCTGAAGCATCAACAGCGCAAGAGACCCCACTGCTATTCCAATCCAGAATAAATAGCCAACCAGGTAAGATTGAAAAACCTGTTTGCGGTAATTGCCGCTAACGACACCGGCAACAATCAAGATCAATAAACCGACAACGCCTACGATGAGAGCAGGCTTCCGATACCGCACAATGGCTGGAGGTGATGAACCATTCATTGGTGGTGTCCTCCAGCAGGCGTCGGAGCTGGCGTGGCGGCGGGCTGCGATGTCGAGGATTGTGCGGCAGCATTCTGCTGGCTCAATTGCAGGGCTCGAATGTACGCGATGATGGCCCATCGATCCTGCACGGGTATCTGCGTCGCATACGAGGGCATTGCGCCCCAGCCGTTGGTGATAGCATCGAAATAATGACCGACAGGCGCTTGCCGCAGAGCGTCGCTATGAAACGATGCAGCGCGACGAAAGCCACGCCGCACGATCATTCCATCGCCATATCCGGTCATGCCGTGGCAGGCGGAGCAGAATACTTCGAAACGCTCCTTGCCTCTCTTAACGGTGTCGTTAGTGATTGGCATCGGGAATACTTCCACATCGTCGGGATAAGCTGCTGCTCCCACAAGCTGAGCTCCCTGACCGGCAGTTGATATTCCCTGTGTACCAGTTGTGCCTGTCGCATTTTGTGTCGATTGTGATTGGCCCGGAGCAGACGTCTGACTACTCTTCTTGCCCGTGAAAAACTCCTTGTCCTCTCTAAGGAATCCACGCGGCACGGTTCCGGCGACCGGTGGGCGTGACGAAACGCCGTCTCTGAAAAACGTGGTCGCGCGAAACGGTTTCATCCTTGGTTGATCCTGCATATCCCGCCGGCACCCGATCGTTAGGAGAACGAAAAGCGAAATAAAGAGGACGCGGAGACGCGGAGACGCGGAGACACGGCGACACGGAGACGCGGCGATACATCTCCGCGTCCGCGTGTCCGCGTCTCGCCGTGTCTTTTTTACTTCACACTTCCACATCAGTCACGTCCTTCGCGCCCAAGTCTTTCATGAAGGTCACCACTTCGTCGTGCCTGTAAAGAGGATCGTTTGCCTCGATTACCAGAAAGAAGTGGTCGCGTGTTGCCAACTCAAAACTCGGAGCGTTGAAAACCGGGTGATAAGGCTGCGGCAGTTTGTTCAGGGCCAGCATCCCAAAGACCGCCGCGAAAGCGGCACATAGAATCGTGACCTCGAACGTAATCGGAATAAATGCGGGCCAACTATTCAATGGCTTGCCGCCGACGTTGAGCGGGTAATCGAAAACCGCCAGGTAATACTGCAAGAAAAATCCGCCGAGCGCTCCGATGATGCCACCGATCAAAACGATGACGGGCAAGCCGGTGCGATGAAACCCGATCGCTTCCCACAGTTCTTCAATCGGATAAGGAGAGTAACCGTTGATGCGACGATATCCCGCTTCATACGCGCGCCGAGCAGCCGCTACGACATCGGTCGGGTTATCGAACTCCGCCATCACGCCGTACAACGCTGGATGACGATGATGGTGGGGACGCGGAGACGCGGGGAGGCGGGGACGCGGAGAATCTCCGTGTCCGCGTGTCTCCGCGTCTCCGTGTCCGCCAGTGTTCATTACGCCTCTTCCTCCACGCCGGCGTCCGGCAATATCGTGCGCATCTCAAAAATTGAAATCACCGGAAGGAACCTGATGAACAAAAACAACAGCGCGAAAAAGAGCCCAATCGTGCCGGTAAACATGGAAATATCCCAGAACGTCGGCGAGTACATTCCCCATGAAGACGGCAGGAAGTCCCGGTGCAGGCTCGTGACAATAATCACGAAGCGCTCGAGCCACATGCCGACACCGACGACTATCGATAAGAACCACAGGACGAGCAGATTCTTACGAAAACGCTTGAACCAGATGATTTGGGGCGCAAGTACATTGCAGAGAATCAGCGACCAGTAGAACCATTTGTACGGGCCGGTCATGCGGTTATAAATCATGAACCGTTCATACAAATTGCCGCTGTACCAACCGAAAAAAGCCTCCATCACGTAGCCGTACGCCACAATCAATCCCGTTGCCAGCATCACCTTCGCCATGTTTTCCATGTGACGCATGGTGATGAGATCTTGAAAGCCATAAAGTTTGCGCAAAGGAATCGTCAGTGTCAGCACCATTGCGAACCCAGCGTAAATGGCGCCGGCTACGAAGTAAGGAGGAAAGATGGTGGCGTGCCAGCCGGGAATAACGCCGGCTGAGAAGTCGAAGCTGACAATCGTGTGCACCGAAAGCACCAGCGGCGTAGCCAAACCCGCCAGCAGCAGGTAGGCCATCTCATACCGGTGCCAGTGTCGAGCCGAGCCTCGCCAACCCATCGCGAGCATCCCGTAAATGATTTGAAACGTCTTGCTTCGAGCGCGATCGCGCAGCGTCGCAAAATCCGGAATCAAGCCGATAAACCAGAAGAGCGCCGAGACGGTGCCGTACGTCGAAATCGCAAACACGTCCCACATCAAAGGGCTGCGAAACTGCGGCTGGATGCCCATTGTGTTGGGATACGGAAACATCCAGTAGAGCAGCCACGGCCGACCCGCGTGTAAGAGTGGAAACAAACCCGCGCAGGCTACGGCAAAGAGCGTCATAGCTTCGGCAAATCGGTTGATCGACGTCCGCCACTTCTGTCGCAGTAATAAAAGGATTGCGGAGATCAGGGTGCCGGCGTGGCCGATGCCGATCCACCAGACGAAATTAATGATGTCAAAGGCCCACCCTACGGGTACGTTGTTGCCCCATATTCCGATTCCGTTAAAAAGAAGATGAGTAATGGTCAGCAGCAGCAGTTGGACCAGGATGAACGAGATGGCAAAACCGACGAACCACCACAGCGGCGTCTTCCGCTTCAAGACGAAGGAACTGATCTTGTCGGTGATTGCCGCGAAGGTCAGTCCTGGCGCGACGACAGGAGTAGTCGCGTGAATGGATGGCTCAGTGTATGGCTCGTTTGCCATTTGTCTTATTCTCACCCGGCTTCAGCCGGGTGTATGTTCAGTCCACGGTATCCAAAACCGTTTCAACGGTTTTATTAAAACATAATATGAAAACGCATACTGGAAACCGTTAAAACGGTTCGTTCGATTTCTGCTTCTCCTGACACCCGGCTGAAGCCGGGTGTGAATGAGAAAAAACATCAGTGGTCCGTGGACTCCTGCCTAACCCCACCGATCTCGGGATTCGGATTTCGTAATGCCTCGAGGTACGTCGTCCTTGGCCTGGTATTTAGATCCGCCAGCAGAGAATAGTTACGCTTCTCAGCTTTCAGTTTTGCCACCTTGCTGTTCGGATCGTTGATGTTGCCAAAGACAATTGTCTCTGTCGGACAAACCGCCTGGCATGCCGTCACGATTTCCCCATCGCGTACGGGACGATTCTCGAGCTCGGCATTGATTTTTGCTTCCTGAATTCGTTGCACGCAGTACGTGCACTTCTCCATCACGCCACGACTGCGGACCGAAACTTCCGGATTGCGCATCAATTGATACGTCTCTGTGTTCCAATCCTGGTAAAGATGAAAATTGAACCGGCGTACCTTGTACGGGCAGTTGTTCGAGCAGTAGCGCGTGCCGACGCATCGGTTATAGACCATGTCATTTAGGCCTTCGGCGCTGTGAACGGTTGCGTGCACGGGGCAAACAGGTTCGCACGGCGCATTCTCACAATGCATGCACGGTACCGGCATGAAATACGTGCCGCGTGGATTGCCGGCGTCGGGACCTTCGAAATAGGTATCAACTCGGAGCCAATGCATTTCGCGGCTCCGAATCACCTGCTCCCTGCCGACAATCGGAACATTGTTTTCTGCCTGACAGGCGACGACGCAGGCGTTACATCCAATGCAGCTGTTTGCGTCGATCGCCATGCCCCACGCGTATCCTTCGTACTTGTGTTCGTTGCCGTATAGAGTCTCGTCAGGTTTAGGCACGTGCGTTTTCGCGTGTGCATCATGTCCGCCGCCGTGATCGCCGCGGTTGTATTCGTCGAGCGTTCCCGTGCGTAGAACGTCACGTCCTTCCATGTTGAAGTGGAGTTGGGTAACGGCGAGGTGATAAAGACCCGCTGTTTTCCCGGCGCTGACACCGAAAGCAGCCCATGGAGTGTCGGAAGTCCTGATCTGATAAGCGTTGAAGCCCTTTTCGTTTCCCGTTTGACCTGCGCGTCTGCGTCCGTATCCCAAGTGCACCGTGATGACGTCGTCCGGCTGGCCCGGCATGATCCAAGTTGGGCAAGTAATCGACTGCCCCCGATGATCGATGCGAATGTTATCGACGCGTATTTCGCCACCTCTCCAGCCGACGGTGTTGTGCAGTCCTAGTCGATTGGCGGTATACGGGCTGACGAGTGCCGCGTTGTCCCAGGTAATTTTAGTAAGTGGTTTGGGCAACTCTTGTAGCCAGCCGTTGTTGGCGAAGCGCCCGTCGTATATTGAGGGATCCGTTCTGAAAACTACCTCGAAAATGGCGCCGGATGGCGGAGGTAGAGTGTAGCTTGGTTGCTGGTTCTGTAATTGAGTGGCCCAGTTCGAGTTTAGACCGACCGGCCGCGTTGGCAGCGCCGTGTTGCGAACAAACCCATCGTGCAGCGCCTTCCTCCACCAAGCCTCGAACTCCGCTGATGGACTCGGTGACGGCATTGCCTGCTGCTGACTGCCACCTGCTCCTGCTTGCTGCTGACTGCCTCCTGCTTCCTGCCTGCTTCCTGCTCTTGTTTGCTGACTCCCGACTCCCGACTCCAGACTCCTGACACCTGCCTCCCGCGCCGACCCCCAATAGTCACGGACTATGTCGTACCCATTCCGGTCGTACTGTTGAGTAAAGACAGCCAGCAGCTCATGTGCACTCTTGCCGCCGTACAGTGGCTCGATTAAAGGTTGAGTAATCGTGACTGTGCCGTCGTACGAGCGGGTGTCACTCCACGACTCCAGATAGTGCGCTTCGGGAATATGCCAGTGACAGAGTTCTGACGTCTCGTCTTTATGCGAGCTGAGGTGCACGCGCACCATCGACTGGAACTTGAGCAGACGGTCTTTGTCGAGCTTCAGGTCAACGGGTGTGTTGTACACAGGATTGCCGCCGAGGATGATCAGCAATTCGACTCGACCGCCATCGATGTCGTTCACTAACTCTTGGAGTGATTGTCGCTGGTCTACTGAGTTGAACTCGAGTGGATCTGTGTAGAAAACCGTATTGCCGACGTTGCCGAGCGCGTCATTCATCGAGTGCGCGGCCGCATGGACAAACGGCGGTGCTTCGTTACCGGCGATTACAATGCTCGCGCCCCTATATTGTTGGAGATCTTTCAGTACCGCATTAATCCACTCCGGACTTTTGTAAATGCCCTCTACATCGGGAGGAGAGGTAGCTAACGGCCCCCGTTGTCCGAGTACCGGTTGAACTAAACCCGATTTGAGGCCCGCCTCAGGGAGGTTCATTAGAAGAGAACGTGCAATCTCTTCCAACTCACTTGGACGCACGGCCCAACGATGGTCGGCATTCGCGCCCGTGATCGATGCCGTTGTTTCGATGACGTAGAGACGATTCATTTCATGCCGGTCACCGGTCACTCTTCTGCGCGCGGCATAGTCGCGTGCATAGCGCAGATAGCCCGGTCTCGCTGATAGAAAATCTGAATCGAGCGCCAGAATTCGTTCTGCTTTGCTGAAGTCGTAGGTCGTGTTAACCGGTTGGCCTAAAGCCATCATGGCTCCGGCGCGCGCGTTGTCTCGGTTTACAGGTTCGTATTGATGCCACTTCGCCTGTGGGAATTCAGTAAGGATCCCTTTGAGTTGCGCTCCAAGAGTCGGTGAAGTCACTGTCTCGGTTAAGAACCGAATGCCGGCGCCTTGCTTCCCACGTTGTACGTCCAAAGCAGTGCGCATCTCGCCGAGGAAAGTCGTCCACGTGCGGATCTCTTCGCGATAAGTAATGTTTTTCGAGCGATCGGGATCGTAAAGTCCGATAATCGAAGCCTGCGAAAAGAGATCAGTCGCACTCGAGCCTCGCTCTTGCACATTTGCATTAAGATTGTTCGGATGATCCGGATTGCCTTCGACTTTCGTCGGTCGACCTTCATTACTTCGAACGAGCAGTGGGGTCGCGATCCCTCCAAGGGAAGCAGCGGTCGCGTAGAAGAGTGCGCGGCCAGGAACTGATTCTTCAGGCTGCCTGACGTAAGGAACGATTTTTTCGGGAGGCTGGTAGACACACCCGCTGAGACCGGCGAGCGCGAGCGAAGCACCCATTAGCTTGAGAAACGTGCGCCGCTCAATCGGATCGTCCCACTCTTCCGCTTGCTGCGGAAATTCACGTTGCACGAACTCATGGAACTGCGGCGAGTCTGCAAGCTCTTCCAAGCTGCGCCAGTAGTTCTTGTCGCCTGGTGATCGGCGCCCGTCGTTTTGAGAGTCGATGGCATCCTGATGGTCCAGGATCCAGTCCCGCATCAGCTTGAAATTTATATGTCGATCGTCGCGGCTCATTTAACAGCTTTTTGCCTTTAACTTCCGTTGCAACTACCAGCAAATCCGCAATCCGAAATTCGAAATCCGAAATTCTTTTCACCTATGGCAAGTTGAACAACTCGTTAACACTGCAATCTTCTGTATCTGATATTGCGCCAATAACGCACTACCCTCATCGATTTCCGTACGCGTCGTGTTTTCCGGCCGCCACGTCATATCGAAAATCCTATCCGGTGGTCGTACAAATCTCTGTGGACTGCGATGACACTCGAGGCACCACTCCATCTGCAATGTCGCCGTCTGATAAGCAATCGGCATTTGATCGACGCGACCATGACACGTCGAACAGCCGACGCCTTTATTTACATGAATGCTGTGATTGAAATAAGCGTAGTCTGGAAGATCGTGAACCCTGATCCATTCCATTGGTTTGCCGGTGCGAAGGCTGGCTCGCACGGGTTCAAGGTAAGGGCTGTCGGCCCAGATCTGTTTGTGACAGCCCATGCAAACATCCGTTGAAGGCAGTCCGGCGAAGGCGGAAGTTTCCACCGTGCTATGACAGTAACGGCAATCGATTCCGTCGTCGCCGACGTGGTGCTTGTGACTAAATTGAATTGGTTGCTGGCGTTCGACCCATGCGCCAGTGTTCCAGGAAGATCGATGTAGCTCGGCAGCGACGTAAAGGGCAGCAATCAGAATGAAGATGGCGCCAAAGATACTCAGTTTCGCCAGCGCGTTAGTGCTGTGATGAAAAATCTGTGGCATCGCCGCAGCAGTAAAGCTACACCCCGACTGTGTGGGTTAATTAGACTAACCCCCTCGGGCAACAGAGGACACAAAACCCGTAAAACCTCTACCTAAACTGTCGTCCTGCGAGTGAGTTTACTTTACCAGATGAGTAAAGTTTTTCAAATTATTGTGTTCTCGGACGCATTGATGCAGAAAATGATTTCATTCACACCGGGCGTCAGCCCGGTGTTCGGGGGCAATGTTAGGACCAGAAACCGTTTAAACGGTTTCTTATGCATTTGACCACCGCGCTAAAGCGCGGTGTGAATGAGATCCAAATTCGCAGGTTAGTTTTAAGCGTCGCGGGCTAGCATCGCGGCGCCGACAGCGACTGCATCATCGCCCAATGACGCCGCGAGGATTTGAGTAGCTTCAAAGCAAGGTTGAAAAGCGCGGCGTTTAGTTTCCTGAATGATTGGCTTAAGAATTAGATCGCCGGCGTCCATCACTCCACCACCAAGCACGATGCGTTCGGGGTTCAGTAAATTAAGTACGCTGGCTACTCCGGTCCCAATGTACTTGCCGGTGCGCTCGATCATCATCAACGCAAAGTCGTCACCGTGATTGGCCTCGTGCGCGACATCCGCGGCTGTGAAGTTCTTATTCACCGCAAGTTTCGACAGCGATGATGTTCCATCACGAAACAGTCGCTCCCGTGCGCGTCGCACAATGTTGGGTCCAGAGGCCACGGTTTCAAGACAGCCCGTGTTACCACATTCACATTCGATCCCTTCCGTGTCGATCGTGATGTGGCCCACCTCGCCGGCAAAACCTGTGGCTCCAGTCCATAACCTGCCTTCAAGGACCAGCGCTCCTCCAATTCCCTCGCCAATCGTAATGTAGAACATGTCGCGACTACCGCGTCCGGCGCCTGCTGTGTACTCGCCATATGCGGCGGCATTCGCGTCATTTTCAATCTCAACTCTGACGCCCGTAGCTCTTGTTAGTTCCTCGTGCAGATCGTCTCGCACTGTGGAGGGAAGATCACGCGAAGAAATCACGCGATCGGTCTGGCGGTTTACCAATCCAGGCACAGCGATGCCCACTGCCCCAATGTGCGGATTCACTCCACGCAACTCACTGACAATCTCGCCGATCTGTGGGACGAGCCGATCAGCATCCCGTGGAACCTCGCGACGCTCAATGATCTGGCCCTCGTTGCTCACAATGGCAGCACGAAGGCTCGGACCCGAGAGATCGACCCCTATGAAATTGTTGGCAGATGCTGGGCCGTTATTCATCTGGAGGAACTCGCGTTTATGTAGTAACCCATCGATTGAAACGAAGGATAGTCGAGGGTTTCAGGGCTGTCAAACAAGTGACTGTCCGTGTAGAATGACGCGGTTATCTCTATGCAGATTAAGTCGATACTGCTGCCGACGGACTTCAGCGAATGCGGTAATTATGCGCTCTCATATGCTACCTCGTTGGCCCGTACCTTCGGCGCTTCGATCATCTGCGTGCATGTTATCGAACCCATTGTTCCGACCGTAGGCTATTCCGGCATGGCAGAGCCTCTCCCACTGGCTGACATCACCGAACAACTTGAGGATTCAGCCGAGCGCGAGCTTCCGCGCCTCGCTGAATGTGAAGAGTGCGCGGGGCTGGACGTCGAGGAGTTGATTGTCCACGGCGAAGCGGCCTCTGAGATTGTTCGAGTGGCCAGGGAACGGGAAGTTGATTTGATCATCATCTCGTCACATGGTCGGACTGGACTTGGTCGGATAATCTTTGGCTCGACCGCCGAGGCAGTGGTACGACATGCCTCGTGTCCGGTATTGGTCGTGAAGCCCCCGCAAGAGGAAGGAGCCTCCTGAGTGTAGGGCGTCCCTCAGTGGGCGCCTTTTGTTGGCAATAAGAAGGGGTGCCCACCGAGGGACACCCCTACAATTTAATACCGCGTTTCATATGAGTCCGGATTTCTTTTATCAAGTCATAGGGCAGTACGGTCTGTACGCGGTCTTACTCCTCGTGATGCTCGAGGGCGACATAACGCTATTGCTTGCGGGCGTTCTCGCTCACAGTCATTTTTTTGGGCCGCATAGTTTCGCCTGGATTCTTTTGTTCGGCACTTTGGGCGGATTTCTCAGCGACAATATTGCTTACTTGATGGGGCGCGAGTTTAGGAAAGGCGTGCGCAACCTTAGTTTTTATCGCAGAGCCAGTCCCAGAATGGAACGTCTCACTACAAAATTTGGCCCACTCTCGATTTTTCTGTCTAAGTACATCTACGGCTTGCGCTGGGCCTCATGCATTTTTTACGGCGTCGGACACATGCCTTACATGCGCTTCATGTTGTTATCGCTCGCCAGTTGTTTTGTGTGGGTGTTGGTGCTGAGCGGCGCGGGTTATTTCTTCAGCGGCGCAGTCATGGGTCTGATCGGCGATTTTCAAAGACTCGGCAAAGTGCTGCTGGTGATAGTTGTTTTGGGTATTGTTGGATTCTATCTTACTGAGCGCTTTTGGCTCTCGAAGAAGGTGGAGGAAGTCAATCCCGATCGTTTACAAGAGTTGGAGCAGGTAGCTCATGTGGCTCAGGAAAAACTGCACGACTTGAAGCACGAGTTTCAAGAGCACATTCCTTTCAAGCAGATCCGGCGTGACGAACCAAAGCGACCTGCAGCCAAGAGTGGGGAAGCCGACGGCGACTAAAGATGATCATTGAGTCTTCTGCTCCGACACGAGTAGATCTGGCTGGAGGCACTATTGATATCTGGCCGCTCTATCTTTTTCACCCCGGCGCTGCAACCATAAATTTCGCCATCTCGCTGCACGCGCACTGCCGCATAGAAACGCGCGACGACGATCGCATCATTCTCGAGTCCCGCGACCGCAAGGTCGCTTTCGAGACCCCTCTTTCTGAAATCGAAAACCTCGCCGGCGAAGAACGACTCGAACTGATCTCGAAGTTGGTCCATTTTTTCAAACCGGCGCGCGGATTTCATTTAACTGCGACGAGTGAAGCACCCGCTGGAGCCGGGCTCGGCGGATCTTCAGCGCTGGCAATCGCGTGTATTGGTGCTCTTAATCGATTTGTTGGTGGTCGTTATGACGTACGGAAGTTTATTGACCTGGTGGCCAACATTGAAACTACCGTAATTCGAGTGCCGGCCGGCTTGCAGGATTATTACCCGGCGTTCTACGGATCGACTTCCTGTCTACACTTTCGGATCGACGGTATCGAGCGTGAAGCTCTTGATGTTGATGAGTCAGAACTCGAAAACCGTATTGTGATTTGTTACACGGGCGAACCTCGTCTGTCCGGTACGAATAACTGGGACATTTTGAAGCGCCACATTGATGGCGATCCCGAGTTGTTCCAGGTCTTCGAGGGCATTCGTGACTCAGTACTCGATATACGCTCGGCGCTGCTCGCGGACGATTGGGAGCGTGTGAGCAGTGTGATGCGAGGCGCTTATCCTGATCGAAAACGGTTAGCACCGGCAGTGGCAACACCGCACATGGATGCTCTGGTGGAGAAGGCGTTGGCTAATGGCGCTGAGGCGGCAAAGATTTGTGGCGCTGGAGGTGGTGGGTGTATAGCGTTTCTGTGCACGCCGGGTAGGAAACATGATGTGGAGCGAGCCTTGGCTGCGGAAGAGGGCGCGGAGGTTTTGGCTTGGAAACTCGCCCGCGACGGTTTAGTCGTGAAGGAGAGTTAACGTGTCGAAATCTTTCCTCTAGCGCCTTTGGGTT
>DATEDU010000371.1:0-3768 GCA_035281525.1 Pyrinomonadaceae bacterium
TACTGACCGGATCCCCGTTCGATACCTGACTTTGAGGCAAAGACGAATCAGTTTGATATTGGTATGCCTATGAACGTCGTCATTTACGCCATGAGCCATTAGTGCTACAACACGAGCGATTTATTACCTCGTGGCATAGGAGAACTGCTCCCGGTGATCACCACCGTCTGCCTAAACAGTAAATCCAGAAAGTTTACCGAGAACTGTCTTGCTGCTGACATCAGCGATTTACGCGAGGTCGAAGGCAATGTTATCTGGGCTGATGTTACCGATCCCACAAGCCAGGATTTTGAAGAACTCGCTGAAGAGTTCGGTTTTCATCACCTCTCGATTGAGGATTGCCAGAATCCACACCAACGTCCAAAGGTCGAAGAGTATTCCGGCTATTATTTCATTGTGCTCTATGAGGCTGAACTCGTAGGACCAACAGACCGGCTTGAACTAAGAGAACTGAATATTTTTCTCGGCAGGAACTATCTTGTCACGGTGCATAGTCGTCCGATTCGAGCTGTGGAGACGGCGCGCCGTCTCTGGAGCGAGTGGATGGACCGCGCGGAACAAGGTTCAGGCTTACTTGCTTACTTGTTGATTGACGCCATCGTCGATGATTATCTTCCACTGCTCGATATAATCAGCGAACGCATGGACCTGCTCGAGGATTCAATCTTTGGCGAGTTTCGAGCTGAGGCAATCCACGAGATTTTTGGCATCAAGAAGAAGTTGCTTTATTTGCGACGAGCCGTGGTGCCACTTCGCGACGTGTTCAATACGATGTTGCGACGCGAGCAGCCCATCTTTCCGCGAGAGACATACGTTTACTTTCAAGATGTGTTCGATCATCTGATCCGCGTGGCCGATACGGTAGACACTTTGCGCGACATGCTCAGTTCAACGATGGACGCTTATCTGTCCGTTTCGGGAAATCGCATGAACATGATCATGAAACGCCTGACTTCGATCTCGACGATTTTGATGTCAGTGACTCTGATTGCCGGCATTTATGGAATGAATTTTGATCTCATGCCCGAGTTGAAGTGGCGCTTCGGCTATGTTTTTGCACTGCTTTCGATGGTGGGAGTGGGATTCGCGCTCTACCGGTACTTGAAGAAAGTGAAATGGATATGAAGAACACAAACTCATCGCGGCCACACATCAGGCGGAAGAAGCGCAGGAAAGGCGATACAGATCAGTTAGCGGCTCAGTTGGCTCCGCTGGAAGAACAAAACAAGCCTGCCGCCGAACACCAAATCGGTACTCGTCTAAACATAGCTAATGCCCAGGCAGATCGGCAGTTTGGTGCAATCATTGTGGATAACGAAGATCTAAAGGTGCCAACCGATATTATAGAAGCGCAGGAGGAAAGGTATTTTTTAGGAATGGAACCTGTGGTGCTGGTTGTTTTGATCCTAATGCTGAGTTTCATCGCATTTATAGCTTGGCAAATTTCGCTGATGCCCGCCCGGAGCGCCGTGACTCCCTAAATAGCGCGTGGCCAGATAATCATCAGAGAACGACAGATTTCCTGTAACCATTCACCCGCTAGAGTAAACCGCTGCTGTGCAGGTTACCATGCCACCATACCGCGCATACTAAGCTTGCGCAGCCCGTCAACGTTTTCATTGACGTTTAGTTTTCCGAGGGAGTAGCATTGCTTCAGAACTGATGCAATAGTTTCGCTCACAGAAGAGTTTCCGCTCATTTTCAACCTCATGCCACACTACAGTAAAAAGGAGTTACCTCAATGTTCTACTCACGTGCTTCACGCCTTACAATTCTGTTGCTGATTTCAATGGCGACCGTGCTCTCGAAGGCGGCCGCGCAGACAACCTCTTTTTCCCGATCTGATCGAGGTTTACCGATACAAAATCCTTCCCAGATCGTGACCGGTGATTTCAATAAAGACGGAAATCTTGATCTAGCCTTTTCAGACAGAGCCGTCTCCGAAGTGTTCGTTCTTTTGAGCGCCGGCGACGGCACTTTCGGACCTGAGATGAGGTTTACAATACCTGGGCCTGCCGATTCGCTGGTGATGGGCGATTTTAACAACGACGGAAATCTGGATTTGGCAATGGCAGTCCCGTCACGAAACTCAATCGTCATTCTGTTTGGCGCCGGCAACGGCAACTTTAGTGCGCCGACAGTACTCCAGGCCGGCCCATCTCCTTTCCAAGCCCCTTTAGGAGTAGTAGCGGGCGATTTTGACGGGGATGACAAGCAAGACTTAATGAATATCGCGGTAGGATCGAATGTGGTCTCTTTCCTAAAGGGCAACGGCAATGGAACCTTCGGTCCCTATACCTTTGCAGGTGTGGTTCGCGACGATCCATTGATGATCGTCCAGACGGATTTCAACCTGGATGGCAAGCTGGATATAGCAACAGCAAACTTTCATGTCGTTGGTATCACTGTTGCACTTGGCACTGGCACAGGAACACTCCAGAGCGCATTCGAGTTGTCGACGACTAGCGCAGGAGCTATAGCTCTAACGACTGGAGATTTCAATCAGGACGCATTTCCCGATTTGGCTTTCCTGCATCGTTTTCGCTTACCTGAAACTCCCGGGAACTTCTCGATCTCGTTCGGCAATGGTGACGGAACGTTTGGACCGGCAAGAACCGATGGTACCACCGGGGGGCTCGGTCCGGGAGCCTTACTAACAGGCGATTTCAATTTAGATGGTGATATCGATCTTGTTGTAGCAAACTCTTCGTTCAACACAATCTCGATCATGCCGGGCACTGATGACATATTACAGGTCGGACCGGCCCAGACCTTCTCTACCCCCACTAATCCTGTAGCGCTTGCTTCGGGTGATTTTAATAACGATTGCAGGCCCGATCTCGCCGTTTTGACCGCAGGCGATGGAGCTTTGACGATTCTGTTAAATACGACTCCTAAATCTCCGCTTGAGATAGTCGGCGTTGGACTAAACAGGAATGTGCTATGGCCAGCGAACCATGAGATGACGGATGTGACGGTCGACTACAGCACGACAAACAACTGCGGCCCCGTTACGTGCACGCTCAGCGTTGCCAGCAACGAGCCAATCAACGGAACGGGTGACGGTGATTCAGCTCCCGATTGGGAAATCATCGATGAGCATCATCTCCGTCTCAGGGCGGAGCGTGCCGGCAATGGATCGGGGCGCGTCTACACCATCACTATCACTTGTAGCGATAGAAGTGGCAGTTCGGTAAGCAGGACTGTCACGGTTACGGTGCCTATAAGCCAGAGCTGATGAAATCCGCTCTTGGCCTTCACTACCAGACGGCCAGCGGCGTCTATTCGCATCCGAGGCTTGCTCACTTGCAGCCAGGAGTGAGGAAAAATCTACGCGCGCGCAACCCCATCAGTTCTGGGCGCTACTGTTGAGAAACTCATCGAGCTGATCGGGTCAAGTTCGAGCGAAAAGCCGCATAGAGTAGTGGCTCATCTTTGGGCTCATCGACGTATGCGTCACGATTTGATGACTTAGCGGAAAAAGGAAAGGCTTGGTAGAATTCGGGTTACGGACAACATGCCGGGGTGCAGACGCTGCGGACTTAAAATCCTCCATCCGGCTTCTTACCTAGTGCGACGAAACGATACTAAGCAGTATTTATTGACGTTTCAGCCGTCAAAGCAGCTTACGTCCTGCTTGGTATCACTAGGTGATCCACGCATCTTCCACGCATCTTTGGACCAAAGCCTTCGCGTCAACTGCGATTCGGGACAAATGGAGGATGAGTGTGAGCTGGGTTCGTAGCCGGCGCGAATCAGATGCTACCG
>DATEDU010000372.1:0-12070 GCA_035281525.1 Pyrinomonadaceae bacterium
GCCGACCTGCGTCAGCATGTTTTGCCGCGCATTGTAGATGCCATAGCTCGCCCTCAACACCGATTTGCCGTTGCCGCCGATGTCCCAGGCGAAACCGACACGCGGCTGGATCATCTGCTTATCGCTCGGTAACGTTCCATCGGAGGGGAAGAGCGGATGGTTTAGAAATATTCCGTAGGCCGTTTCGGTTGGTGCCACGACAGGGTCTGGAAAGATTTGAGCTTCCCACCTGAGCCCGTAATTCAAAGTCAAATTTGATCTGACTTGCCACTTGTCCTGTGCGAAGAACGCAAAGTCTTCATTCTTTATGTCTGAAGCTCCTGCCGCGTCAGTTGCAGGCCCATTCGGGCCCGCGCCTTGAAGGAAGAGCAGTAATGGGCCACCTACACTGCTGCCAGCCGGACAAGTTTGAGAGAACGGAGCACCCGTGGTAACCCATCCGGTAAAGGCTCCGGTGCCGTCGAAACACTCACCGACTGTCGGTCCAAAACCACCGGCAGCAGGAGCAGAGGCGTAACGCAAAAATCCGGCGACACTGTCAAAAATGTAGCGTCCCTCAAAGAACCCGCGGAAGACCTGCGTGTTGACACTGTGCATCCAGTCGCCGCCAAACTTTATGGTGTGACGGCCCGACACGATTGAGAAGTTATCTTTGATCTGCGTGCGCCAGAATGTCTCGTCAATGTTCGGTCCCAAAAAGAATGGGTGCCCAAAGCGGAACGTAGTGGCGAAGCCCATCGCTGTGTCGGCAGGCACATTTGACTCAACTGCGCTGCGGGGGCGGACCTCGCGTCCGTATGTGAAATGGAATTCGTTGATCTTCGTCGGCGAAACAGTGGAGACGAAATTGAGATTAGTGACGTTGATCTTTGAAGGCCCTTCGATGCCGTTAGCTGAGTTGCCGTAAGTGTTAACATCGAACGTCTGGTTCGTGTTTTTGGAGTAGTCAAAGTTATGTGAAATCGTCAGCCGGTGATTCGAAGAGAGGTCCCAGTCGATCTTACCGAGAATAGCGTTGTTCCTGATCTTGTGACTAATGGGATCACCTTCTTCCTGATTGCGGTTGGTGCGGAAGAAATCGAGCAGCGCGAGCCTCTGACAATCGGCATTTGCATTAATCAGATCTTCATTCGCCGCCAGCGTAGGAGTCGCGACCGGACACGCTGTATCTCCAACTTGAACGCTTAGATTCGACCGCGTCAGTCTCTCGTTAATATTCTCGCTGGCGATGAAGAAGAACGCTTTGTTCTGTTTGATCGGTCCTCCGATGGTTCCGCCGAACTGCTCACGACGAAAATCTGTCAGAGGCGTTCCATCCGAGGCGTTTGCCGTCAAAGCTTCGAGTCTCTGGAAATGGAAGAGGCTTCCGTGAAATTCGTTCGTGCCGGATTTGGTAATGACGTTGATGACACCGCCGGCAGTGCGTCCAAATTCAGCGTTTGCTCCTGTCGCCACGACCTGGAACTCTCGAACCGCATCGAGCGGAATATCAATGGCAGCACGCTGGCCTCCAGCCTGTTCGCCGAAGAAGCCATTGTTGTAATCGCCGCCGTCAAGACTGACGTTATTAAAGATTCCTCGTTGGCCGACGAAATTGATTTCGTCACCATCCGGTCCTTGAGTAATGCTGACGCCTGGAGTGAGCGTCAATAGATCTTCAAACTTACGTCCCAGAATCGGAGTGTTGGCAACCGCTCGCTCATCGAGCGTAGTGCTTGATTCAGTCTTCACGACATCAACCGTTGGTGTATCGGTAATGGTGACGGTCTCTGCTACCTCTGAAACTTTCATCGTAAGAGGGAAAGTGAGAGCCTGACCGACTGTGAGAGTTGCTTCGGGCACGAGCAGCGTAGCGAAACCCTGCTTTGCTACCGTTATCTTGTATCGTCCTGGCGGCAGCGAGAGTGCAACGAAACTTCCGTTGTCATCGGTGCTCAAGGTTCTCGTAAGATTTGTATCAAGATTTGTAATCTCAACGTTGGCGCCTGGAACGGCCGCATTGTTTGCATCGACCACGGTCCCCTGGATCGTTCCCGCTGTTATTTGGGTCTGAGCAAATACTCCCGTCGCAAATACGAGAGTTATAAACAGACAAATAGCCATTCCCTTTAGCCTAAGGGCGAGGGAACAAAGCAAGGGGTCGCTCATAATGTTCTCCTGTCGCTGATTTACGTTTTGACTAGTCAAATTTGGGGTGACTTAGAAGGTCGGCACATCTTAGATAAAGACCTTGTTGGTGTCAACGATCCTAAATGTTATTCCTTAGGCAGCCGCTGACCGAACGAGAAAAGCGTTGCGAACCAGCGTGTTAAATCTTTCTGGATGCTCTTGTTCCGGCATCATTCTGCAATAGTCAAACACTTCCAGGTGCGCGCGCTCGTTCACTCGTAACAGCGCGGCAGCTTGCTGAATTGGCGCCGAAAGATCCTGTTTCCCCCACACCATCATCACCGGTTGATTTAGTCGCGAGAAAGCAGCGCGTGGATCGGTATTCAAATAACCGGCGAGGAAAGCTGCGATGGCGTGCTGCGCGCCTTGCTGGTGGCTCGTGGCGTAAAGGTTAGCAACTAAGCGACTTGTCACGCGCCGGTGATCGTAAAACATATGTTTGCGCGCGTAGTCGCGGATGCTGCGTTCGCTCGCCATCACGTTGTAAAAAGAAGTGCCTAACACAGGAGATTGCAAGAGGCCATAAAAGGCTGCTCCAGCCATGCCGGGTCGCGTATTTTGCTTGTCAACACCGGCAGGAGCGTTGAGCACTAGCGATCGAATCACTTCAGGATGTTCGTCGGCAACACGGATTGCATACGAAGCGCCAAGCGAACTCGCCACGATGTTTGCAGGATACCCTGCTACCTCACGAATGAAATCCGTGATCAGGTCGACATAGAGATCAGCTGAGTAAGGCGCTGCGGAAGGCTTGTCAGATAATCCGAAACCTAAAAGATCGAATACATAAACTCTAAAGTCACGTGAGAGTTCGTCGAAGTTTTTTCTCCACATGAAGCTGGACAGGCCAGCTCCGATTCCGTGGATGAAAACGAGTGGCGGGCCTGGTCGCGACTGTCCGGCCGTCTTGTAGAAAATCTTTCCGTACTTCCATTCGAAATAATGAGCTTCACCGCCGAGTGCGCTGTCGTCAGGTTCGCTGGCGCCGCGGCGGATTGAGGCATTGATCGCGGCCAGGGCGGCCATTCCAGCGCCACCGGCGATCATCGTTTTCCAGAGATTACTGATCTTGCTCATTGAAGAATAGCGAACGATATAGGACGAATAGGACCTATTCGTCCTTTTTAAATAAAAGCAAAGTCGAATTGTTCCTGGTGGATCGTTGCGTCGCTATTCACGTCGATTGGTCCAAGGTACTCTTCGATTTCGTTTAAGATATCCCGCTCAGATCCGCGCAACGCACGCGCCACTTCCGGATTTACGCGCAGAATAGTTTGTTTGTTCTTTCGATCGCCATTCATGCCTTTCGTCAGACGCCGCGCTTCTTCGAGCAGCTCGTAGCACACTGTCTGCGGCGACTTGATCAATCCCGCACCCTGGCAGTACTGACACGGCGCGCAGAGAATTCTTTCGAGCGACTGCTTGACGCGTTTGCGCGTCATAATCACCAGTCCAAAATCGTTGAAAGAGAGCACCTTCGTCGGCGACTTGTCGTGACGCAATGCTTCCTGCAAAGCCTGCATGACGCGTGTACGGTTGCGTCGCTCTTCCATGTCAATTAGGTCGAGCACGATGATGCCGCCAAGATCGCGTAGTCGAATCTGTCGCACAATCTCGTCAACAGCTTCCAGGTTGGTACGCGTAATCGTATCTTCCAAACGGCCGCCACCACGTCCGACAAATTTGCCGGTATTGACATCAATCGCTACCAGCGCTTCCGTCTGATTGATTACCAAATAGCCTCCCGATTTAAGCCAGACGCGAGGCTTGATCGCTTTGTCAATCTCAGCCTGCACACTGTACTTTTCGAGTATTGGCTCTTCACCCGTATAAAGTTTGACTTTCCTCACCATTCGCGGCTGGATGCGATTTACGAATTCCACGATCCGTTCGTATTCTTCTTCCGAATCGACGCGAATTGCGGTGAAGTCGTCAGACAACTGATCGCGCAGAATTCGTTGCACGAGATCCAGGTCTCGATGAACCAGGCTTGCAGGCTTTGCCTTCTCGGCTGCGGAACGGATGTCAAGCCAGGTCCTCACGAGATAACGCACATCTTCGCGCAAGTCTTTCTCGCTGATTCCAACGCCTGCCGTGCGCACAATGAAACCGCCGGAGGGTACCTCTTCCTCAGCACGCAATATCTGAATCAGTTTGCGCAAGCGGTGACGTTCGCTGTCTGACTCGATCTTTCGCGACACGCCGACATGTTCTACCGTCGGCATGTAAACGAGAAATCGGCCGGGCAGGGCGATGTGAGAAGTGATACGAGCACCCTTTTTAGCGATCGGCTCTTTAGCAATCTGGACCAGTATTTCCTGTCCTTCGTCAAGCAGGTCAGTAATCGTTGGTTGCTGTCGTTCTCTTCTTTGTTTTCGTCCAGCCTGATCTCGATCGCGCGTCGACTGCTCCGTTGAACGTGATGAAGGGGGCGCCGGTACTGCTTCATGAACGTCCGTGACACTGGTTTCAACGTCTTCCGAATTGCCATTTGACGGCACACTGTCCTCTGCGGCGGCTCGTTTGCCCTTGCCTCCCGCGCGGCGCCGCCTGCGGCCGCCGCGTCGAGTGGCAAACTCCTCCCGAGCGCGACTTGCAGTAATGCGTGCTTCCGCATCTTCAAAGACTGCATCCGTCGTTCCTTGATTGGTTTCAGCTTCGCCCGCAGACTCCGCCAGCAAACTTTCCTGTCTCGAGCTCTTCGAAGCCTTCTTTGAAGAGGCTTTTTTCTTGCCACTCGTTTTGGTCTTGCTCGAACGACCTGCTGAACTCTTTCGCGATCGTTTTCCCTTTACCGCGCTGACGATGGTTTCGACAGCGCGCGCTGCGAAACCTTGTTCCGCTGTTTCTTCTTCGTCGCCGCGTGCGATCTCATCATCGTCGCTTACACGCTCGAAGCTTCCCGCACCGAGCGTTTCCTCAGGCACGGTGTCGATAAAGCTTTCGACATGTGCCGAGATCCGCTCAGGCGCTCGCACAAATTGCGTCGTTTCTTCATCTGAAGCATCGTCAATACGTTGAAACGTGTCATCTCGATAGCCGGAGGAAGGAAGCAACGAACCGACCTCGGCAGTTCGGAAATCGTCTTCAAGATTGAACTCGCCTGCATGGATTTGATCGAAAATGCGCTCTTGCAAACGCGCGTCCTTGAACATCTCACCCGTTGATGCAGCCGCTTCCTCTTCGTCGATAATTCTCTGAATCGAAGGATCAGCTGCGACGAATGGCGTGCTGATTTCTTCTTCCTGAAGGTCGGCGAAGATATCTGCTGGCTGCTCGACCGTTCCTTCCTGACCTTCGCGCCCTCGACCACGCCGGCGACCCCTACGGCCGCGACGCCGGCCGCTGTCGGGACCTTCTGCTAATGCCTCTGGTTCGGCATCGACTGGAACGATTGGTTGTTCTACTTCGCGGAGCGGCTCAGCGCGTTCGTGACTTGCTTCGATTTGCTGTTCGCGTTCTACGCGCTGTAAAGCGATTTGTTCCGCCGCGGCGCGAGCTGCATCGGACTCGCCCTTCTTCGACTTGTCAATTACGATGCGTTCAAACTCCTCCTCTTCATCGAAGAAGTCTGAAACGTAAAGGAAGGCGTCGCGCTCGAGCCCGACGTCGACGAAAGCCGACTGCATGCCGGGCAGGACGCGCATCACGCGACCCTTGTAAATGTTGCCGACTATGCCTTGATTGTCTTCGCCGCGTTCGATGTAAAACTCTGAGACTTGATCGTTCTCCTTAACGGCAATTTTCTTTTCGCGTCCGTTGACGCTGACGATTAATTCTTTGGACATGCTGTGACTGATATCTCCTGAAAAGTGGGCCTTAGGCGGTGGCGCGAATCGGCCACACGCGAGGGCGACTTGTGTGAACTTGTGGATTTTGAAAGAGACTCGTTGCGTGCAGCTAAAGACAAGTTGGCTGCCTGCGGTGTTTGAGTTTCTTGCAGGTGGGATTCGCGCTTCCTTAAGCGCGAAGCTACTCCGTCGGAAGAGTGACGGTGACGATTTGAACTATTCAATAAAAACCCTGACTGCCGTCGCGTGCGACAAACTATGTTACAGGGAGCGCATCTCTTCAAGCTGCTTTACAGCGGCGGCAGGACCATAACCTGCCTCAATGTGCTCGACCCGATCCTTCGACGGATTTTAGTTCGCGTGCTGGACGGCGACAAATATCGTTAACTCGCCTTGCGGCGACAAATATCGTTGGCTCGCCTTATCGGGAGCACGAAGATTTCTAACTGAATTTTTCGTGCTGCAAACTTTCAGACGCCTCTGGAGAGTGCGTTTGAGTGCCAAGATGTAAGCACATCCGGCAGGGCGAGCTACGCGGAGTATAACCGATAAACCATCTAAACGCGAAACTAAATAAAGTCGAGTGGCTGCGGGACTCAATTAACGAACCGGCGTAGCTGAACGCTGATCGCAAAGCCGATCGCGATGAACGTCGCAATCAGTGAAGCCAAGCCAGCGCTCATCAAAGGTAACGGCACACCGATCACGGGCAGCAACCCAAGCTCCATCCCGATGTTGATGAATATCTGAAACATCAGCCCGCCTACAAACGCCATGATGAACAGCATGCCGTTGCGATCCGGAGCGCGCCGCGCACCGGTGATCAGTCGAAACAGTAAAATCACATATGCCAGCAACACCAAAATGCAGCCGACGAAGCCAGTGTTCCCCGCCGTCACGGCAAAGATAAAGTCAGTGTGCGGCTCAGGAAGGAACTTCAAACTGCTCTGCGAGTGCGCGGAAGTTGCATCCGAGCCCCAGATTCCACCTTCACCTATCGTCAGAATTGATTGCCAGGTGTTATATCCGAAACCACGTCGATCCGCTTTTTCAGGATCGAGGATGACGTTTATGCGCTCCTGTTGATAGGGCTTAACGAATCCAGTCTTCACCCCAACCCAGTACGAGAAAGGCAGAGTTACCACCGCCAGCACCAATGCAGCCACGACCAAACGGATCCGAATCGCCGACAAAAACAGAACCACGAACAATATTGGTAAGTAGGTGAGTACTGAGCCGACGTCGGGCTCAAGGAGGATCAAAACGATTGGTAAGGCAAGAATCAAGCCTCCTATCACCATTTCTTTAACGGTGAGTACCTGTAATCGATGTCTTCCAAAATAACGCGCCAGCATCATGGCGGTCGTTACTTTTACAAACTCCGATGGCTGAAACTGGCCGATACCAGGAACTTTGATCCACGCGCGTTGGCCGTTGATCTTCAATCCGATGCCGGGAATCAGAACGAGAATCAGAAGTACTATTCCAAAAATATAAAAGGCGGGCGCAATGTTCAGTAGCTTGCGATAGTCGGTGAAGGCAACCAGCAGCATCGCTACTAAGCCGATGCCGAGTCCGATGAGTTGCTTGACCCAGTATGGTTCGAGAGGTTGAGCGTAGCGAATTTGGATTGTGCCAAAACACACGATTCCGATCGCCAGCATCGCGAGCAGCCAGTCAAAGTCTCGGAGCGATCTTTTTTCGAGTATTATTGCTGCCATAAGAAAAATTGCGGATTGCGAATTTCGGATTTCGAATTTAAAAAGTTCATAACTGCTCGGTTAAAGAGCGACAAGATCAATAAGTCAAAATCCGCAATCCGAAATCCGCAATTCGAAATCTCCTATCCCTCTCTCTGCGCTACCTCTGTTTCAACGGGTTTCTTGGGTGTTTTATTCTTCGGCTTTGGAGTTTTAGCGATAGGCACCGCGCCCGGCGGCTCCTCGTGCCTGGTCTTGCGATAGTACACATCGTAGACTCGGCGCACCGCAGGAGCAGCGTGCTGATTACCAAACCCGGAGTTCTCAATCAACGCAATCATCGAAATCTCAGGTTTGTACGCGGGCGCATAAGACACGAACCAGGAGTGGTCCTTGTTCTTGCCGATGTCTTTCCCGAGCGCGACCACTTGTGCGGTTCCCGTCTTTCCGGCAATGTCGAATCCAGCCATCTTTATGCCCGTGCCCGTACCAAAGTTGTTCACGACACCCCACATGCCTTCGACGACCTCATGACCGATGTCCGCGGGAATCGGAATGATTTTCGGATTAGGCCGAGAAGGATCGAGTGGCTCAAACGTTCGCGCGGGTCTGTATTCGGGCGTACCAGGCTCGCCCACCTTTTTGAATTCCTTGAGAAGGTGCGGAATGTACATCTTGCCTCGCATACCGATACCCGTAACCGCGCGCAGCATGTTGAGAGGAGTCATCTCCTCATAAACCTGGCCAAACGAAGCAAAGACGGTGTCAATCTCATTCCACCTTTGCTGGCGCCGATCGAATATGGTTTTGAACTCAGTAGGCGTGCGGCTGCTTACCTCGTTCGGCAGATCAATTCCGGTCCGCTTATTGAGATCGAACTCGTCAATCATGGCGATGATTCCATCGATTCCCATCTTCAGGCCGAGCCGATAGAAGTATCCATCACACGATTTGGTAATCGCGTATTTGATGTCAGGCACGCCATGATTACCCATGCATCGAGTAAACTTATTTCCTACTGTGATCCCGCCGCCACATACGAGGGTCGAGTGATCCAGCGTGATCGCGCCTTGTTCCAATCCCGCCACTGCCATCGGGATCTTCCATGTTGACCCGGGCGGGTAGCGGCTTTGAATAGCGCGATTGATTAAGGGCTTGTCGGGATGATTCAGTAAGCCCGCATATTCAGCGCGACCTTCCTTGGTTGCAATCCGCTGCGAGAACAAATTCGGATCGAATGTAGGCGCGGATGCGAGCGCGAGGATCTCACCCGTGTTCGGATCCATGGCCGCTATTACACCGCGTTTCGTAGCTGAGTTTCGGAGCTGTTCTTCAGCCGCCAACTGCAAGTCGAGGTCGATTGTCGTGATCAGATCCTGACCGGGCGTCGGGTCCACTATTTCGATTTCGTCCTGAATGCGGCCGCGGCTGTCGACTACGACTTTGCGATAGCCGTCGCGTCCCCGTAGGTAGTCATCGTACGTTTGCTCGAGCCCGCTTTGACCGATGATGTCGCCGGGCTTTAATCCTTTTTCTTTGTATGAAGCTTGTTTTAATTGGTCCGGACTTATCTCTCCTACATATCCGAGCACATGCGCCAGCATACCGTTGGCCGGATAACGACGCTGAGGCTGTAGTTCGACGCGCAGTTCGGGGAACTCAAGTTCGCGAGCTTCGACCCACACAATGTCGCCGGGAGTAGCGTCGAGCTTTATTGGGATAGACTCGAAAGCAGGAAGTGATTCTATTTCTTTGAAGCGCTCGCGCAGGATTTCCGCATCTACTCCCAGGCCTTCTGAAAGGGGCTTCACCAACGCGTTCAGGTTTTTGTCTTTGACGTCCTCGCGGGAGAGAAGGACGTTATAGATCGGTCTCGAGTCGACGAGCGGATGTCCATTGCGGTCGAAGATGATGCCGCGCGGGGCGGTTATGGGCAGCAGCCTGATGCGCTGATTCTGAGCGAGTTCGGCGTAATACGGGCCTCGCACCACTTGGAGCAGGTATAACCTCACGCCCAGGATCGTGAGCAGCAGCACCACGACAACCTGCACCGCCATGATCCGTCCTCGAAGGTTCTGAGATGTGTCAACAAACTTCATTACAGCAATTATTACTTCTCATTCACCCCGGGCTTCAGCCCGGTGAACTCGCCGATAACCCATCTGAAACCGTTTTAACGGTTTCGCCATTTAGTCTGACAAATGAAAACCGTTGAAACGGTTCTTGGAGTTGGTACCGCCTGAACACCGGGCTGAAGCCCGGTGTGAATAAGAGGGAAGACGCTTTCCCACGGTTGCATTTTATCATTTGAAGTAACCAAAACGGCCTCCTCTTTAACCCCCTAACGCCTTCTGAGCGGGCCTGACCCACGCCGCGCCACTCGACGCCGGGACGCAAACTGGCGCCGCTGGCTGAGCCGCTCAGAAAAAATCGAGTCGAGCATGTAAAAGACAAATGATCCGGCAATCGTGGTTCCTATCAAGCTATAGAGAATCGTTTTCGCGAATGGAAAGACGGGCGGATTCCCGAGCAAGCGTTGCCAAAAGAAGTAAATACTCCCATCAATCAACGTTGCCGCAGCCAGCACCGGAATCCTTAATAACGCGTTTTCGAGGTTAACTTTTGTAGCCGCAAAGTAGACAAGATAAGCCGTCAGGGTTTTCGAAAAACCGCCGGCGCCCAGCAGTCCTCCACTCGGAGCGTCAACCGCCAGACCGGCGATCGTGCCGACGAGCAGAGCCTGCCACGCGTCGCGCCGCAAAGCGATATAGACAACGACAATCAATGGAAAATCAACGTAGGAGAGCGGATACCAAACGGCTCGCAGCGAGAGCTGAAGAATGATGGCGCAAGCGAGCACCGCTGCAATCTTAAATTGAGGCATTAGTTAAGTGATAAGTAATAAGTGATGAGTGATAGGGGAGGGGCAGTGATAATCACGTATGTCATCTCGCTCATCGCCTTATCACTTATCACTCATCACTTATCACTTTTATTCTTGTCAAGGTTAGGGAGGGTTTGGTCGGGCTCAGTTCGTTGAGGAGGGTGATAAAGCAGGACCGCCACGTCTGAAAGTTGATCGAGACGTGCATTTGGCTTGATAAGAATATGGTGAGGTTGTGTGGCGGTGCCGTGCTTCACATCGACAATCGTTCCGACGCTGAGTCCCTGCGGATAAATACCGTCCTGGCCCGTGGTCGTTACGTAATCGCCAACTTCGACCTTGTTTAAGCCTGAAACATAACGCATCTCAACGAGCCCGGAGGTGCCCAGCCCCCGCACGGAGCCGAGAGCTCCCGACTCGCCGAGTTGGCCAATGATTCCGCCGGCCGCAGCTTTCTCATCGGTGATTAGCATGACCTGAGAAGTCCACGGACTGACGGCAACTATTCGTCCTACGATTCCTTCAGCTGTGACCACCGGCATGTTGAGTGCAATGCCGGCAGCGCTGCCGCGATTGATGATGATTGTGTTGAACCAGACCGAAGCATCGCGGGCAATTACTCTCGCCGCTACGCGTTCGTAACCGGTTCGTTCTTTGAGGTTCAGTAAACCGCGCAACCGCTCGTTTTCGGCCATTGCCTCACGCGCTTTACGGAGCTCGAGTTCGGTATTGGCCAGTTGTTGCGCCAGACGTTCGTTTTCGCGAGTCGTACTGCCCAGATTTGCAAGCCGGCCGAAAAAGCCGCCTATCGTGTCGCTGACCCATGAAGCTGCGCTCTGAAATGGAGAGGCGACGGCTTGAGCTCCGCCTTTGAAAGCGTTCTCCTGCGTGAATTTTTCGCGAGCGTCGATGGCCATAATCACCAGGTTCGCGAAGAGCAGCATCACGAGCCATATTGGCGCACGCTGGCGAATTTCTCTTTGAGTCCGAACACTTGCCATGCTTGGTAAATGGTCAACGGTAAATAGTCAATGGTAAATCGTTAATGGTTAATAGTATTGGCGGGAATTCGGTTCTTCACCATTCACCATTTACCCTTCTTTACATACCGCTGGTCATCGTATTTTCCCACTTCACTCGCTTCAGTAGATCGAAGTCTGAAAGCATTTTGCCTGTGCCCAGCACCACTGACGCAAGTGGGTCGTCGGCGATGGAGACTGGCAGTCCAGTTTCGATCGAGAGACGCTTATCCAGATTCTTGAGCAGCGCACCTCCGCCTGTCAGAACGATTCCGCGCTCCACGATGTCGGCGGAGAGCTCCGGCGGAGTACGCTCGAGCGCGACTCGCACCGCATTAATAATTGTAGACACCGAATCCGCCAATGCCTCTCTCACTTCCTCGTCGGTAATCGTGATCGTCTTCGGAATGCCTTCTATAAGATTGCGGCCACGAACTTCGTACGACAGCGGCTCGTCGATCGGATAAGCGGAACCGAGCTCGATCTTGATTGCTTCCGCGGTGCGCT
>DATEDU010000373.1:0-21375 GCA_035281525.1 Pyrinomonadaceae bacterium
CAAGTGCTGAGCGCAGCGAAGCACGACGCCCCTGGCTGTTGAATAGAACGATGTAGCACTGAAAGTGCGACAGTTTGTTTCCGTTTGAGCAGGTCTGCTGCCGCTCTTTCAAAGCTAGGGGACCAATTCGTACGGTCCAGGGGCGGTGCTCCTCGCTGCGCTCAGAGCTTGCCCGTGGCTACCATCTCTCGCGCCTTTGGCGCGAAGAAATTCGGGTTCGTCGCGAGTGAAATGATAAGCGGAACATGCTATTGATGCGAGACTGCGAAAAACAAAACGAGACGCGGCTTACCACCAATCTTGAGCGCGGCCGGCCCCATGTACAGCCCGGGCGACACCTCGCGCACTTCATCCACAATTTGGCTGATTAAAGGCGGATTGCTGCGACTGCCATAGTCGAGCACGAAAGTCGGCTGGCCATCGAGGAAGGAGGCGGCGAAACGCGTTGCAAAAGGAAACCAACGTCGCTTGCCGAACAAGTTGATGCGGTTGATACCTTCACCGGTATCGCGGCCTTTGCTTTGGAATGATTTACCCTCCCACGGAAAGATTGAAGAGGCCCCGAACGTACGCAGCAACCACGCGATCGGACCTCGTTGCGGCGATCGCCACGCCAGCATTGCGCCAACTGCATGACCATCCAGATCGGAAATTGCCGATGGTCTTCTGGCTTGGCGATAGAGCTCGTTAAGTTCGTCAAAAGTCATTCGCCGCAGATCGTTGATATTCAACTTCTGGGTCTGCTCGATCACGTAAGCGGGTGCGTTCATGGGAGTGGCTCTCCTGTTCATTTAAATACTATCAACGCGGCGGGCTCTGAGCAGACCATAACTGCCAATCAGTACCAGCGCGAGTCCGATCACGATGTGCAAAATATCATCAACTCGCGTCCACAGAAAATACTGTTTGGGTGGTAAATCGGAAAAACTTGCGACCGCCTGGTACAAGTCGATCAGTCCGAATCCGGCGTTGAAAAAACTTATCCACAACTCGTTTCGGGTTCGCAGAACTATCAAACCAATAATGCCAAACGCAATATGAAAGACATTATACGCGGGCGCTCCACTCGTCAGGCTCATCTCGGATGGTAAAAGAAACCCGGCTACACCAGCCAGAATCAGTATCGGAGCGAAGATGGCGAGGGTCAGGAAGTTGAGACTCTTCATCATACGAACAGAACCGCTTACGCTAGTCAGCGGTCAATCACTCAACTCGGTCAAGAGCCGCTTTCATAATATCCCGCTCGCGCGTACGATTCATCCAAAAGCTCAACAGGATGGCACACACGGAGCTGCAATCCTGCGAGCTTTGCGCCCGCACCAATCTGCATCTGGCAGCCCGCATTACCCGTGGCGAGCACGGCCGCGCCGCAAGCTCGAACGTTCGAGATTTTGTCGTTCAATACACGTCGAGACATGTCTGGTTCAAGCAGGTTGTAGACGCCCGCCGCGCCGCAACATCTGTCCGCGCCTGCCAGTGGGACATACTCGAGGTTGGGAATTGCTTTCAACACTGATAGAGGCGCGTCGCCGGCGTGCTGGACGTTCAGCAGATGACACGATGCATCGTAAGTAGTTGCCTCGCCATTTAACTCGGCGCCCTGTTTGAGTTCGATACCTTCCAGTAATTGGCTGACATCGCGAATTCGCTCGCTAAAATTACGAGCGCGGTCGCGAAACGGTTCATCGCCGGCCAAAAGATGTTCGTAGGTCAAGAGCATTGCGCCGCATCCACCGGCGTTCGTAACGATCGGCGCATTCGCGTCAAAGGCCTGAATGTTTTCCCGGGCCAGAGTGCGAGCGCCCTCCAGGTCTCCGGCGTGGGCATGCAAAGCACCACAACAAACTTGCGCGGTGGGCATAGTGACTTGGAAGCCGTTCGTTTTGAGCACGCGAGCCGTTGCTGCGTTCACTCGGGAAAAGAGGCCTTCGCCGACACAGCCCAAGAATAGAGACACCGGTTTTCCATCAGAGTAAGTAACCTTCTCAGATGAATTTTGAGCTGCCGTAGGCAGCGCCCGAGGTGCACGCCGGTCCAACGAAACGAATTTTGTGGCACGTGAGCTTTCCAATAGCGCGAGCCCGAACTCGAAACGCCGGGAGAACAGACGCGCAACTTTCGACTTCAACAGTATCGCGGTGAGGCGAGTGTCACGCACAAAGCGAGCAAACGCAAAAGCAAATCGCAGACGTCGCGGATGAATCCATACGTGCCTCAAAATGAAGCGCAACAGCCGGTAAGAACCGGCGTTCTGTATTCGACTATCTTCACTCGAAGACACATGGCTTTGGGAGAAGAGCTCAGCGCGGCTCGCTTCCAACAAGTGTCCGTAGTCCACACCAGCCGGACACACCGGTTCGCAAGCACGACAGCCGAGACACCGGTCGATGTGAATTTTGAATGCGGGCGAGGATGCTGCCAGCCGGCCTTCTTCAACCGCTTTCATGAGGTAGATGCGACCGCGCGGGCTGTCGTTCTCATTGCCGGTGAGTACGTATGTGGGACATGCCTCCAGACACAACCCACAATGCACACACGCAAGTATTTTGTTTTGTTCTGCGGCGAGCGTATTTGCGAGCGAAGAAGACAAAGCGTTTAGGCAGCGGGCGCTACGCGCTCGGCGTTCTGGACGGTAACGGTCGGGTTAGGGTTTGGGGTGGGCACGGGGAGCTGATGCTGCATCAGCATCTGTAGATGCTCTTCCATTCCCCATTTGGCCTTATATAAACAGTCTTCAATAGAATGTCCTACGCCGGTAAATCCTTCGAGCTCAGGTGAGTAGAATCCGAAAAAATTTGGATCCGCTGTTGCTTCTATTACCAGTGAATACTTTAGGTCGATCATTTTGGTTGTCGAATTCCAGCGGCTTTAAGAATAGCATGACATGTGCCAGTAGGAACCTCTTTCGAGCCATGATAGTCGACCCGTATCAGCTTGTCATGACCAGCCTTTGCATAGTACCGGATGGAGCCTTTCTCCTTGTACAACATGAAGCCATCGCGCTCCAGCAAACGAACTAACTCACTGAATTTCATCGCGTACCTCGTGAGGGGTGGTACTGCCTGCCTCCATTCTAATCAATCAATATCCGACAGCCGGCCCATCACTCCTTCTCGGATCTGTAGCTCCGAGCCGCACGCCCGTCTTCTCCTCGATCATGATGCCCTGCGCGTCCCCGAGATAACGCGGATTCGTAACGAGCCTATGTCGCCGATTGATCAGCGCCCGCTGAGTGTCACCTGATAAGCCATATGGTTCCCAAACCACCTCGTCGGGCAGCCACTGATGATGGATTCGAGGCGCATCGATCGCCTGCTGAATGTTCATTCGATAGTCAATGACGTTCGTAATCACTTGTAGCACCGTGTTGATGATCGTAGGACCACCCGGCGTGCCGACTGTAAACCACAAACTTCCGTCCTTGCGCAGCACAAACGTGGGCGTCATTGCCGAGAGAGGCCGTTTGCGAGGCGCGACCGCATTGCGCTCACCCTGAATCAAACCGTAAAGGTTAGGCGTGCCGGGCTTCGCCGCGAAATCATCCATTTCATTATTAAGGACAATGCCGGTTCCCTTGGCAACGACACCGGATCCAAACCAGTCGTTCAAGGTATAAGTGTTGGAGACCGCATTTCCTTGCGCATCGATCACGGTGAAGTGTGTTGTCTCTTCGGACTCAGCGCCGGCAGGGCGACCAGCGCGCACCTCTTCACTTGATGAAGCTCGATCTACGCGTATCGTCTTGCGCAAATTGTCGGCATAGGACTTATCGATCAAGCCAGCGACCGGCACATTCACGAAATCTGTATCGCCCATGTACTCAGCGCGATCAGCGAAGGCCCTTCGCATTGCTTCAACGGTCACATGGTGTCGTTCGGATGAAGCCCAATCGTATTTCGCCAGTTCAAAACCTTCCAAAATGTTGAGCATCTCCAGCAGCACTGCGCCGCCCGACGACGGTGGAGGCATCGAGATAATTTCGTGCCCGCGATAAGTTCCTTTCAGCGGCGTGCGCTCTTTGGCTACATACCCACGCATGTCAGCCATCGTGATCAGGCCGTTGTTACGCTTCATGTCCTCGACAATCAGCTTTGCCGTTTGACCTTCGTAGAACTCTCTTGGACCATGTCTTTGAATCCGAGCAAGAGTAGCCGCCAGCTCCGGTTGTCGAAAGATTTCTCTCTCATTGTAGTAGTTGCCGTTCCGCAAAAATATCCGGTGTGTTTCGGGATATTTCGAAAGATAATCATTGCCCCGCAATGACCTCGCCAACGAATAACCGATCGGGAAGCCCTGCGCCGCAAGACGCCGCGCAGGTTCAACGAGCTGAGCCCAACTTAATCTGCCAGAGCCGTATTTCTTAAGCGCCATGTCCATACCCGCGACTGTGCCCGGCACGCCTGACGCGCGATAACCGACTGTTGATGAGCCCTCGCCTTTGATCAGGTTGCCGTCCCGATCGATATAGACGTTCCTGTGCGCTGCTGCCGGCGCCATTTCACGATAATCGATCGCCGTAGTCTTTCCGTCGCGCATTCGAATCATCATGAAGCCGCCGCCGCCGAGATTTCCTGCGGCGGGGTAAGTCACGGCTAAGGCAAGAGCGACAGCAATAGCCGCATCGATCGCATTGCCGCCTCGTTTCATGACATCAACACCGACTTGCGACGCGATCTCATTGGTCGACGCCACCATACCGTTTTTAGCGCGCACTGGCTCACGCGACGCGGTCGCCGCGGGTGTTACAACAGTCGCCAGGAACGACGAAGTCGGAGCGGTAATTGAAGCGGCCACCAGGACGGCGGCCAGGATGGAACTCACTAGTCTTCTTAAGCTCGGATTGTTCATGGAATTGATCATACTCGTGCTTGAGTCTCGCTCCTAGAAGGCAAATCGGCCGGGCGAGAGTAAGTTTTCAGGATCGAATTGCTTCTTTACACGCTTCATCAACGCCGCGGCAGAACCTAAGCTTCCCCAGGAATCGATTTCTTTTTTGATGTCTAAAGGCGCGTTTTCAATTATGAGCGATCCGTTCATCGATTCTGCCGCCGCTCGCAGTGTCTTCACTATTTGCGAAGTCTGATCTGTGACTTGACTGAGAACTCGCAGACGACCGTCGGCCACACCTGCCTGCCAGGGCGACGACGAAAGATCGCCGTACTCACGCTGGACCGCGTTGATGAATTCGCCGAGACGAGCTGGTTGAACATGACATCGCCAACTGAAGTCGTAATGATGCGATATAGGAACCGCGGCGAGCTGTTGCCATAATTCGCGATCATCAGAATCGACTTCAATGTCGTCGATCCTTGAATCACGCCTGAGCAGCTTAACCGCCGTATCGGCTTGATGAGCAACAGTCTTTTCAATCCCCGCAAATCTCATCAGCAAAAGAACATTGCCGGATGAAATCTCCACATCCAACAGCTTAGCGAGGTGCGGCGAGAGCAACTCGAGACCGACGGGAAAGAGCCCTGCGTCGCGAATCGAGCGGCCGGCAGCAAGCATGTCGTTCATCGAGCCTTCGGCAAGAACGGTGACTTGTTTCTCAGGAACAGGCCGCAGCTTAAATGTTAGCTCGGTGATGATGCCCAATGTCCCATAACTTCCAGTGAAGAGTTTGCAGAGATCGTATCCGGCCACGTTCTTGACGACCCTGCCGCCGGCCTTTATCGATGTTCCGTCAGCAAGTGCGACCTTCATACCGATTACAAAATTTCTTGGCGTGCCGTAGCCGACGCGCTGAGCACCACCCAGACCAGTTGCCACGATCCCGCCCAACGTACTGCGGCCCTCGTCTGGAGGATCAGTCGGGACAAATTGCCCGCGTTGCGCCAACGTTTGATTGAAGTTTGACAGCGTCGTCCCGGCACGTGCGGTGGCGATGAGATCGGCTGGCTCATGTTCAATGATCTGATTCAAACGTGTGGTGCTCACGACGAGATCCACGCCTGAAAGACGATTGCCAACGTCAAGCCACGTTCCTGCTCCTGCGGGGGCTACTTTCCAACCTTGGTGATGCGCGAGTTTCATTATTTCGCAGAGTTCTTCTATAGAGCCAGGAGCGACGGAAAGAGAAGTGAAGGGGAGAAGGGGAGACACGGAGACGGGGAGACTGGGCGACGCGGAGACAGGGGGACGCGAAGACGCGGAGATGTTTGCGTCGCCCACAATTGCAACTAACTGTTTTGCGATATCGTCTGCATCGAAGTGACCTCTGCGCGTCCCCGCATCCCCGTGTCCCCGGCTCTCCGTGTCATCGCTTCCCCACGTCTCCGTGTCACTGGGTCTCCTCGTCTCCTTGTCTCCCTGTCCCCGCGTCTCCCCGTCTCCGCGTCCACCAGACATTTCATCTTTCAGCCCCGACACCGCTCGAGCCTCTCCACACCCTCTCAATATCGGAATAATTTTTCCGGGATTGCAGAGGCCCGACGGATCAAATGCCGCGCGCACTCGCAGCATCGCGTCCATATCATTATCAGAAAAGATCAAGGGCAGCAGCTCTCGCTTGTCGAGCCCAACTCCGTGTTCGCCAGTGATGCTCCCTCCGGCGCGAACACATGTTTCCATCAACTCACGGCCGGCCTCTTTGACTCTCCTCACATCATCCGCCGAACGTGAATCGAAACAAATCAAAGGATGGAGATTGCCGTCGCCGGCGTGGAAGACATTTGCCAACCGCAGTTGGTACTTCGCCGAAATCCGATAAGCGTCTGCGAGCACTTCCGGTAGCCGTGACCGCGGCACAACTGCATCCTGGATCATCGAATCGGGGGCAATTCGTCCGATCGCACCGAACGCACCCTTGCGTGCTGCCCACAACTTCTTTCTTTCATTTTCATCGCGTGCCAAGCGGCAAGTGCGCGCGCGGTAGCTGAGACAAATGTCCTTCACACGTTGGGCTTCATCATCAATACCCGCTTCAATGCCATCCAACTCGATCAGCAAAGCCGCTCCGATATCAATTGACAATCCCGCAGCGAAAATGCTCGCTTCGACAGCGCGAATGATTTCACCATCCATCATCTCTAACCCGGCGGGCATGACTCCTGCGGCTATGATCGCCGAAACAGCCTGACTGGCATCGTTCACATCAGGAAACTCCGCGAGCACTGTTCGCACAGCGGGAGGGATGGGAACTAAATTGAGTGTAGCTTCTGTCGCGATCCCGAATGTTCCTTCAGAACCGACAAAGATGCCGAGCAAGTCGTAACCTGGACCACGTTCAAGATCTACAAGGTACCCGCCCGCCAATACGACTCGCGCACTCAAAATATGATCGGTCGTGGTTCCATATTTAAGGCAATGAACACCACCAGCGTTCTCAGCGATGTTACCGCCGATAGTACAGCTCGGTTGGCTGGAAGGATCCGGCACGTAGTGCAGACCGAGGTGAGCCACAGCATGTGAAACTTGAAGATTCACCATGCCTGTTTGAACTCGAATCGTGCGATTGTCAGCATCGATCTCGAGGATCCGCCGCATGCGGGCCAACTCAATGACTACGCCGCGATTGAGGGCCAGGGCGCCGCCTGAAAGTCCTGTGCCCGCGCCACGAGGGGTGAAGGGCGTTTGATGCTGCGCGAGCACCTGCATGACTTCTGCCGTTTCCTCGGTTGAACTCGGAAAGACGACCGCACGAGGGAGGTGTTTGTGATGTGGCAGCCCATCACATTCGTAGACGAGCAGCTCATCGGGCTCGGACAACACGGCGTCATTGCCGATTACTGCCCGCAAGTTTTCGATCAGTTTGTCCAATTGATTCCTGTAGGTGGTTATCCGACATGATACACCACACAATTGATGTTTCGGCCAGTCCGCACGTCTCCGGAAGCGATGTTGAGATTCGAGTCTCATTCACACCGGGCTTTAGCCCGATGATTTGCGGAGTCTTTGCATACGAAACCGTTAAACGGCAATAACATACTTGACGCACCTGCTTTGCTCCGGCGGAGCAGGATGTTTATAGCGGCAAGGTGGCTTAAAAAAATCCGCTCCGACAGGAGCGAAATGTTCATGTTTGCGGGTTAGATTGCGCTCCTCCGGAGCGCATATCGTTTTAGAGAGTAGCCGCACTATAAACATGCTGCTCCTCCGGAGCAAAGGCAGGTGAAGCAAGTATATTATTACCGTTTAAACGGTTTTCTGGCTACCTGACTTTAGATCACCGCGCTGAAGCGCGGTGTGAATGAGAAGGATTTAGCAAACTGCCCACTACCCGCGTCTCTAATAATCTTCGTGTGGAGTGGCGAACCTGTTTTCTATTGACTTCGGGCGCTACTTCGGATAGAAGGCGGTCGAATTTCGTCTATCCCTGGTTCGTGGGAAACATTCATGAAACATTCAACAACTTCCCCTCTGTCGCTCGGTGTGCTGATAAGCTTGATTGGAGTCTGCGTGTTGTCTGCAGCAGGACAAACCGGCGTATCAACTCCGACTCCAAACGCTCCTTCACAGCAAGCTGCTCCGCCTTCTCAAACCCCCAGTCCGAGCGCATCTCCGAGTCCAGTTCCCTCGCCTCGGGTAACTAAAGTCGTCAGCGGCCACCTCGAATTAGACAATCTGATTCGCGTGCGTGTGGAAAATCTCGGGGCTTGGGCGGACAAAGAAGAGAACGATGTTACCAAACTAATACCCTTTGTCGATGGCCGAGCGATACGCGGGAATTATCCCGTGGAGATTCACCCGACCGAAAACCACCTCCAGTTTCATTTGCAACTTACGCCTGAGAACAAAGATGCCTGGATCGATTTACTGGGCGCGCCCCGGGGCACCAAAACGCCGGTCGCTTTCAGCGTGGGCCTCGAAGGCGACGAACCGTTCGAGTCTGCATTCCATCTCAACAACCCGCTTCCCTTGACCGTGATTTCGCCAGTCTATGGTGTCTTGTCATTAATTATCGTCGTCCTGACATTGGGTTTGTTAGTCTGGCTTGCGCGCTCGACGAATTTGATTCGTGAGACGGGAACCTGCCCCGTTCCCGGAAAACTCAAGCCTTACAACCTTGGCCGCACACAAATGGCGTTTTGGTTTTTTTTGATCTATGCCTCTTACCTCACAATCTGGTTAATAACAGATGCACTCGACACAATCACCGGGTCCCTTCTTGCGCTAATGGGAATAAGTGGCGGCACAGCCTTAGCTGAGGCGATGATTGATTCAGGCAAAGACCAGACCCAGACTTCACAACTTCAGGCTTTTAGCTCAGAGAAGCTGGCTTTGGAAGAAAGCATTCCAGAGTTGCAGTCACAAATTACGGAGCTCAATGCGAAGGCAAGTCTTACCCCGGAAGATACCGCAAACCGAGACAGTTTGAATAAACAGCTACAGGACCGCCGCACGCGACTGGCTGAGGTTACCCTACAAGTCCAAGCCCTGGAACCGGTAGCCGCTCGAATGGTTTCCAAAGGCTTCATTCGCGACATTCTGTCAGATGCAAGCGGGTATAGTTTTCACCGCTTCCAAATCTTTGCGTGGACGATTGTGCTCGGGATAATTTTCATATCGTCGGTCTATAACAGTTTGAACATGCCGGAGTTCAGCGCGACGTTACTTGGGCTGATGGGCTTAAGCTCGGGCACATATATTGGCTTCAAGTTTCCGGAACAGAAGTAAGCCGACTTAGTTGTCTGGATTGAGGCCAATTTCTTCGCGCCGGAAGGCGCGAAAGATGGTAGCCAGGGGCAAGCGCTGAGCGCAGCGAAGCACGCCGCCCCTGGTGAGCACAGTAGCAACCGAGTGGAGCACTGAAAGTGCGAAAGAGTGTTAGGCGTTAGCAGTTTCTGCCGCTCTTTCAGAGCTTTGCATCAATTGTTCGCGTGCCAGGGGCGGCGTGCTTCGCTGCGCTCAGCACTTGCCCCTGGCTACCTTATGTCGCGCCTTCGGCGCGAAGAAACTGGTAAAGTTGCATTTCAAATTTAGATCATGAAGTTTATAAGACTAGGTCGATCAATCGCGATAGCTTTGGGCATCATCTCCATGAGCGGCGGTCTTGAGCTAAATTCAGCTGTTGCTCAGACTCGACGCGCGACGTTCAAGCCCGTATGCGCTACTCCGAGTTATCCTGCGCCGGCGCCTAAAATGCGGCTCGGGATAGACTCCCAATGTGGATTGTCAGGCGCCGGCAGTGGACCTGAAGGAGTGCAGGACTCGGTAAAAAATAATTTCTGCGCCAAAGGAACTCCTCAAAAAATCACAATCGATTATTTGAAAGGACTTCAAGCCAAAGTCGAAAAGAATCCGGCAATCAACTTTGGCAATGAAAATAAAGGGGACAGGAAAAAGGGTCCAACCACAAATCGTGCGCCTTTGAAACGTTTGGGTGAAGGTAAACTCGTAACGCTTCAAGCTTATGTTCTCATCGCGCGACAGGAGGGAGCAGAGAGCGTTAACTGCGGAAAGAATGTTCCTAACGATCCACTCTTTCACGATATCCACATCTCACTTGTATCTTCGACCGACATCGATAATGAATGCTCAGGTGTAGTCGCTGAGATGAGTCCTCACCATCGACCTGATTCATGGACGCACGTCAATGTAGAGAAGGTCGCGAGACAAAAGTTGCCGGTGCGCGTTACTGGACAGCTATATTTCGACTCGAGCCACTTCCCATGCAGCAACGGTGAGAGTGCGGGCGCGGGTAATCCCAGGCGAATGTCGCTTTGGGAGATTCATCCGATTTACAAGTTTGAAGTATGTACCGCGGAATGTGATGGAACCGGGAAGTGGCTGACTCTTGATGAGTGGGCAAATCAAAACGGTCGATGAAACTCCCTTTTCTGATTGCTCTTGCTATTCTTATTGCTCTGATGACAGCTAACCTCAACGGCTACGCTGAAAACAAAGCGGCGCCAAGCGTCATCATCGTCAATGCCACGATCCGCACGATGGACCCACAACAGCCCGTAGCTGAAGCGGTCGCAATCTCCGGCAATCGCATCGTGGCCGTTGGCACGACTAAAGAAATCAAGAAGTTGGCCGGGCCCGGCACACGCACAATCGATGCGAAGAAACAGCTGATCCTGCCCGGGTTCAACGATTCTCACGTGCACTTTCTCAGTGGTGGTTTTCAACTCTCGAGCGTGGACTTGCGCGACGCAGATTCGCCTGAAGAGTTTGCGAACCGCATTCGCCGCTTCAGCGAGACACTCCCATCAGGCCGTTGGATCACTGGCGGAGACTGGGACCACGAACGCTGGTCAAATGCTCAGCTGCCGACGCGGGAATTGATTGATCGATTCACTCCCAACACTCCCGTTTTCGTGAGCCGTCTCGATGGACACATGGCTCTCGCTAATAGCCTCGCTCTCAAACTCGCCGGCGTCACTCGTCAAACTCTCGATCCGCCGGGCGGGTTAATTGTCCGCGATCCGCGATCAGGCGAGCCGACGGGCATCCTAAAAGACGCGGCGATGAACTTTGTGTGGAAAGTTATCCCCGAATCTAGTTTTGAAGAGAAGCTCGCGGCCGCGCGCGCTGCTACTGATCATGCCGCGCGACTCGGTGTCACGAGTGTACAGGATATGTCGGCGGGAGTTGACGTCGGTGTTTACCAAACGCTGCTCGATCGCGGCGAGTTAAAGACTCGTATTTATGCGGTCTCACCGTTGCCGGCTTGGGAACGTTTGGCCCGCACCGGAGTGCGTGCGCATTTTGGTAGCGACATGCTGCGCATTGGCGGGTTAAAAGGATTCGCCGACGGAAGTCTTGGATCGACGACTGCGTTTTTCTACGAACCTTATAAAGATGCACCGCACACGCGTGGCCTGGCTGGCGATGAAATGTATCCCGAAGGCGCGATGCAGAACCGGATAAAGAGTGCGGATCGTGCGGGCTTGCAGGTCATGATTCATGCGATCGGCGATCAGGCAAACGACTTGATCCTCACTTTGTTTGAGCATGTGAGTCGTGAGAACGGTGAACGCGACCGTCGCTTTCGCATCGAGCATGCACAACATCTGCGGCGTAGTGACATTCCGCGTTTCACCTCCGTCAAAGTGATCGCTTCCATGCAGCCGTATCATGCAATTGACGATGGCCGCTGGGCAGAGAAGAGAATTGGAAAAGACCGCGCAAAGACAACTTACGCTTTCCGATCTTTGTTGGACTCAGGTGCGACGCTTGCTTTCGGCACTGATTGGACTGTGGCACCGCTCGATCCCATGTTGACCATTTACTCGGCCGTGACGCGCCGTACTCTCGATGGAAAGAACTCGAAAGGTTGGATTCCGGAACAGAAGATTTCTGTGGAGGAAACAGTGCGCGCGTACACGGCAGGGTCGGCGTATGCGGAATTTCAGGAGAAGGTAAAAGGAACGATTACGCCGGGCAAGCTCGCGGATCTAGTCATGCTATCGCGCGATATATTCAAAATCGATTCGAAGGACATTGAGAAGACAACGGTCGTTCTAACCATGATGGACGGCCGAGTCATTTTTGAGAAGTAAACCAATTTCATTCACACCGGGTTTCAGCCCGGTGACTTGTGTCATTGAATGAATGGGAAACCGTTTAAACGGTTTCCTCCCCAACGTTGTCACTGATCACCCGGCTGAAGCCGAGTGATGAATGAGAAGGTGACCTCAGGATTGCAAGTGAAACCTTGCTCGGTGGCGTTGCCACAACCGGTAAGCAAAATAGATCACTATCCCCACTCCAGCCGCTATCGACGCATCACGTGCTTCAGTACCCGTACTGTTCGACAATAACCACGCCGCCAGAATTAAAGAAGCTACCGCAGCGATTGCTCCACCACGGACCTTGAACATCGCGGGCGGCGCATCTTTCCTTCTTCGAAACACCAGCAGCGCTGCGCACGTGGCCGCGTAAGTCACTAACCGGGCAATCGCACTAATCGTAAGCGCGCGAATAAACGTCGCCGATAGCGTTAAGACGAACATCACTCCCGCTGTAATGGCGATCGCAACGTACGGTGTAGCGAACCTTTCATGCACGCGCGCTACGAAGGACGGCAACTGCTTCTGTTCCGCCATGGCAAATGGCACACGGGATCCTGACAGCAGGACGATGTTGAGGTTACCCGTGATAGAAATAATCGCACCTGCAGAAATTAGTGCACCGCCTGGGCCACCGAGGAACTGTGTAGCCGCGTCAGCTAGTGGTCGTGACGAACCAGCTAGTCCGGGAAACGTTCCAATACAAACGACTTGAATCAAAATGTAGATTACCGCCACGACGCCCATCGCTATTAAGAGAGCGAACGGTAGGTGACGGCGAGGATCGCGCGTTTCGCCTGCCGGAATCGCGGCCATCTCAAAGCCGGTGAAGGCGTAGATTAGTTTCAAGACAGATTGCGAGAAGGATGCATATTCAGGCTCGGTTGTGAATGAATAATTCTGCGGGTTGATGAAGAAAAGACCGGCGCCGATGAAAATGATCAGCGGGACCAGTTTGCCTACGGTGAAGACGTTGCTGACTATGGCCGTCTCGCGGACGCCCAGCAGATTAACTGACGCAAGCGCGAGCACGACAAGAGTAATGATAGCCGGCCGCCCGATGTCGCCGGTGGCGCCGGGCCAGAAAAACCCCAGGTAGCTAACCAGCAAATTGCAGTTGGCAGCAAAGGCAGTCAGGCGCGCCAGCCAGATCAGCCAGCCTACTTCAAAGCCTACGGTCGAGCCGAATGCCTCGCGCGCGTACAAGTATGGTCCGCCGGTTTCATTGAACCGGCTGCCGACTTCGGCGAAACAAATGATGATGATAGTGACTACGAGCGCGCAGGCGATAAAAGCGATGAGGCTGTAGACTCCGATGCGTCCATAAACATCGGAAGGAAGACCGAAAATGCCGGCACCGATGATTCCGTTGATGGCGATCGCGAGCAAGTCCCACCGGCGTATGCCGCGAATCAACCCTTCTTCGGTCTTTTTCATTCAGTGGCCGTGGGTTTTGCGAGCGGTCGCGTCAGCGACGGCATGAGTTTAGCCCGGCCTTTGAAGGCCGGGATCGGGCGAACAATTGTTCGAGCCGTCGCGTCAGCGACGGCCTGACTCTTCAATCGTCGCTGACGCGACGCATAATCCTTTCGCGTCCGGACCGTGGCTTAAAAAGCCACGGCTAAAATCAGTCGTCGCTACGCGGCGGAATTCTCTTTAATCCTAAACTTCACGATCCGTGTTATGAGATCAAAAGGAATTGGTTTATCCAGAGGAAATTGTACCGTTCCTTTTCCACCTTTATACTTTGATAACTCCTGCTTGAATTCGGCACTCCCTCTCGGCGCGGGGTAGATGCTGACGTGGTTCTTGAACCCAGCAAAATAAATGAGGTAACGATCGTTTAGCGTAAAAGTGGGGATTCCATAGCTGATTTTTTCTCCCGCCTTCGGTGCCGCCTTTCGAATGGTCGTCCTTATCTTCTTCAGAATCTTCTGCACATCATTAGGAAACCCCGCGATGTATTCATCGACATCTTTGGCTGCTGTTCTCTTCATTCTTTCCTTATGTTCGTATCAGATGTACAAGTCCGCGGCGCTGTGCCATTCGTGCTCGATATTCCTCATGATCAGTGCGTGATCGAACTCAATGCTGCCCTTTGGGAACATCTTCTCATCAGAGAAATAAGTCGAGTGCACCTTTCCGATTTCAAGCGGCTCAACCTGCCACTGCTTCGTCTCCAATCGAAGGCCGTCCAGCCGGTCAGTGTCATGAGTAACTGAATATCCGAGCGAGCCTGATTCAAAAAAGGCGGAGGCCTCATTTAATGAGGAGAAGATTGACGACGAAGGCAACTCCTGCGCAATTTTGCCTGCAACTTCAACCATCACGGTTGCGTCATCTGATTGCATGCTAAGGCTAACCTCTGACGCTGATTCCTCAACGCGGAACGAGGCTTGATGATGTTCGCCCGGGAAAACACGGCCTCCGAGCAGATGATTGAGTTCAGAATTTGTGTCACGACGGGAAATGAATACGCCTTCGCGCATTTGGCCTTCTTCTTCCCAAAGCACAGCAACTCGATGAGCGGCGTTCTCACTGCTAAGGCCTACATTCAGAGGTACAAACTTGGGTCTAATATGTTCTAAGCGGATAAGACAGATGCCGGCCACGGCGTATCCATCGTGTAGCTTCGGAGTAAATCTCGACGGCAATTGACGTTGCATCACCTCAGGGTCAACGCGAAAGTTCGCCAGAATTCTTCTCCGGATCACACCCTGGATAGTTGGCAGTCGCATATATCTTTAGGAGATGGACTTCTCGTAGTACACACTCATCGGATCTTCTTTGTATTCTCCGAACGGAGGGCGGCGCTGGAAACCGTAGCGTTCGTAAAGTCCTATGGCGTCAGTTTGATAAATTCCAGTTTCAAGCCGCAACACATCCACCTGTCGCTCTTGCGCGTATTCCGCCAAGTGATTGAGCATGCCTTTGCCCAACCCTAATCCTCGAAACGCTGGCCGTACGTACATACGTTTTACTTCACCGTACTCGGTACCGAACAGTTTCAAGCCTCCGCACGCCACCGGTTCTCCTGCATAGTGAGTAACAAAGAACACGACATTCTCCTGCAGCAGCTTAGGGATACTGTACGCGTGACGGCTTTGTTGCGGATACGGTAGCAGATTTAGATGGGCGTCAAGTTCATTGATGAGCTGCGCCGCGTCTTCTGAATCAGGGCTTACTTCCGCAATAGTTGCCTTGAATAAAACGTCGATCATTTCACAGCTCGTAGCTTACCACGGTCGTAGCGTGCGACGCGTCGCCAATGTATTCAACGGATGGCTTCCGCTAATGCTGCTTTCGCGAGGAGTCGGGTCGAGTCCAGCAACGGCACGTCAACGTCTTGCTGGCTAAGAATCAAAGGGATTTCCGTGCACCCCATCACCACGCCATCACAACCTGCGCTTCCTAACTCGCCGACAACACCTCGAAAGTAATCTTTGGTAGACGTTACTAATTTACCTTTCACTAGTTCTTCAAAGATAAGGGTATTGATCTTTTCCCTTCGCTCAGCCTCCGGAATCATGGCTTCGATGCCACGTCTTGATAACACGTCCTGATACACTTTTCCTTCCATCAGAAACTTAGTCCCAAGAACTCCCAGCTTCGACATCCCTTTCCCAGCGGCAACCTCAGCTACTACTTCGACGATGTGAAGCCACGGGATGGGCGAGCGAGGTATTACGAAATCGAAAGCTTCATGCGGAGTGTTGGCGGGACAAATGGCAAAGTCAGCGCCCGCACGTGCGACCTTTTCCACGGACTGAAGCAACAAACCGGCGACTCCTTCCCAATCCTGCTTGGAGGCAAAGGCTACGTAATCCGCGAGAGCAAAACAGTGCATCGTGATTTCGGGATGATTGTGCTCGCCCATGACCGAGGCAGCCTCGGCACAAATCGTTTGGTAGCAGAGCGCCGCTCCTTCGTAACTCACCGCGACAATGCCGATGTGTTTAGCCATACCTAATTAAAATCAGCGTACTGCTGTTCGTCGCTGGTGACGTGCTGACTCACTCACTGCCCTTTTGCGGATGACAACATTCTTTCCACTCTCAATGCATATCATCTGCATCTCGTTTGCCTTTTGGCGAGTAAAAGGGCAGACAAGAAAGTCTCCCCAAACTTCGCTTTCCCAATTAAGAAGCTTTTCTATCTCTTCAGGTATGCTGCTGTAGCCAGCTTTGGAATAACTAGCGGAGACGCCCAGAATTCGCTTCGTGCCCACCCTCCACAGCCTGATAGTTGGCGCGCCGTTGTACAGCGATAATCGGCCGCGCACACGAAAGCAACTACTGACGAGAGAAGGCTGAGCGCGGCAGGGCACCGAAGGTGACTTAGGGGCGTCCTGGGCTAAGACTGCGGAACAAGAGATCAGAAGCAGAAAGATCGCACCACATTTAAATATCTGATGTTCTCTCATTCCGCCGGTCAATCTTTCAGCGTGTTATTTTTTCGTATCTTCGTGTGCTTCTATTTTCTCCTACTTCGTGTGCTTTTTTCTTAACCACTCATAATCTTTTGAATGATTGCTGGCACTTCCTTGTGATCCGTATACCATATTGGGTGAACTCCGAGTTCTTTCAATACTTGGTCTTGCTCATCAAAGTCACTTTCCTCGACCGCTCCGATTATTTCCTCGATTTGCGTGTATTTCTTTGGACCTTTCTTGCGACCACTCTTTATAAATCTGTCGAAGTATTTATCGGCTTTCTTATCTATTCCGTCGAGATCGTTTTCATCTGGCTTAGGCCATTGCGGCTTTTGTAATAGTACATAGTTCTCTGGAGGCACTGGAGTTCTCCTCAGGGCATCCAGGAGCCGACGCATGTTGCGATCGGTTAAGGACAGTCCCACCATTAAGCCGACCGAACTCGACAGCTGCTTTATTTGAATCAAATTGCTCCAAGAGTAGGCATTTTGTGCCGCTAGATAATACTGCTCCTCAGTAAAAACTACCTCTTCTGGCGTCGATCGTGAGCCTTCGACTGGAATGTAACCGTGGACATGATAGATGGGTAGGGCTCCTCTCTTCAGCCGTTGATCCGCTCGCCATATGGGCTGAACCTTCGCATCTTCTAAAGCAATTTCAAGGAGATTATCGTAATTGTAAGATATAACCGACCGAACAGACCGACGATTAGAACCACGCTTCGTACACAGTTTAGCTACTGCTTTGAGGGTGGGATTAGCTTGCAACAATGTTGGAACATTGAGTGGTTGAACGCCACTACTGCCCGGAGGTGTGAATCCCGCATATAAGGTCTCATAAAGCTTGTTCAAGAACAGGGTTTCGTCTTTGTAAAGGTTGCGTATCTTCCTTGCGGTAATATCCAAAGGTTCTCTTCTTCTTTCCAAGTGCCATTCGGAAATCGCATACAAGTAATTTGGAAACGGGCGAATAGCGTGCAGAAGATCATCACGTTTCACGGCTGAAAAATACATCGCCAGCACCAGCCTATCCCAGGAGAGGAGCCCATTACCCACCGATACACCTGCGCCGAGATAAAGCGTTAGATTGTTAGCACGATATGCCTTTCTGAGTTGTTCGACATCTTTACTCGTCTGCTGTGTTGCCATGTTAGGTGTCCTTAACTGTCGATTGTGAGAGTTATAGGCGAGAAATTTGATCCAGGCAAACTACTTATTCTCCTTAAATGCTTTTCCGTTTTTCATGACGAAAGTCACCGACTTGAGCGTGTCAATCTTCTCAAGCGGATTGGCCGCGACTGCGATGATGTCCGCTTTCATCCCAACGCGCAGCGCGCCGCGTTCCTTCTCGACGCCGAGCAGCCGCGCAGCATTCGTCGTCAGAGATTGTAAAATTACACGCGCCGGGATGCCGGCTTCCACCCACTGATCTATCGTCTCGATAGACAATCTCCCGCGCGGATACTCTTTCGTCGTGAAGATTACGTCAGGGCCGAAAACGAGAATGACACCGATCTGATGTGCGCGCTTAACGGGATCAATAAACCATCGGGCGTTCCGCTCCTTGTTGGCCCCGGGACTCAAGTACTCGCGAGCAGAAGTCTCCGTAAACGGGGTCGGCACGAGCGCTACTCCATTGCGCTTCGCAATCGCCAACGTCTCGTTCGACATCTCGACACCGTGTTCAATGGAAGCGACACCGGCCTCAGCCGCGTTGCGAGCGCCGGCTTCCGTCCAGCAGTGGGCAGCGACCTTTAATTCCGCCCGAGCAGCTTCGTCAATTACAAATCGGATGTCCTCAACAGAGTAAATGTAAGGCTGGTCGTCAACAACAAGCTTGATGACGCGAGCGCCGTAATGGATATTTTCACGAACAGCCTTTTTTAATTCGTCGCGAGTGTCAGCATAAAAATACTCCGGGTTTCCCAGATCACGCTTGTCCGGCTGCAAATAAAATTGTCCGCCATAAGGCGCGATGATGCGACCGGCGTTGATAATTGTCGGACCAGGCACCCATCCTTCTTCTATTGAACGACGCAGATCAGTATCGACATAATTACCTGCATTGCCTATATCCCGCACAGTGGTAAAGCCGTACTCCAGCATCGAATGAGCATTCGAAACGCCCTGTATAGCGCGATAACCATTCGAATCGATCAGAGTTGTGTAGTAATAGTTTCCGCCATCGCGTTGCCGCTGGGTTGTCATACAGAGATGCGCATGCGCATCGAACAAGCCGGGCAGTACGGTGCGATTTGATAGATCGATTATCCTGGCGCCTGCGGGAATTTTGACGGCTGGACCAACGGCAGTGATCGTTTCGCCTTCGATGAGGATGACTTGGTTAGCCGCAACGGTAGCCGTTTCAGGGTCGACTAGTTTGCCGGCCTTAATCGCTGTGACTTGGCTGTAACCCACCGATTGGCAGACAACAACCAACACGACTACAAGAACTAACTTGAACGTATTCATTCGTCCTCCAATTCAACCAGTGCTGACTGAGCGCAATATGGCCTGTCATCAACGGTTTCATAGTTGACTTCAGGAAGGGAGGCGCATATTTGAACGAGCCGCTTTCGTTGGCTCGCGGATTGAGCTAACTATTGAGCTGAAAGAGTCACCGCCTTTAAACGGCACTAGCCATTGGAACTGGAGCATATAGGCGTTCGAGTTCTGGTGCATCACAGAAACGCAAGCCCTCGCCGACCGTGAAGGAATCGAAGATCACAATTGAGACTCTCATCTGTATCCTCTGGACTTTCGTCTACATCTTGGTGTTCGAACGCCTCGCTACCTCGCGGCGGCGGCGCGCCGCAGCATCCATCCGTACAACAAAACGATCATTGCAATGAACCCGATCACTCCTAGATACGGGCTGAGTACAAAGTCCGCAGGTACGAGCGCAATCGGCGCATCATTTGACGTGCCTACAATCAGGCCTGCGTTGAGCACACCCCAGAGGCTCTCACCGACAATCAGGCCCGACGCCACGAGTGTCCCCAATCGTTCCGCGCGCTCGGGATTTGGCATCTTCTGAATACGCTTGCTATACCAATACGAAATCACCGCGCCGACTACGACAGCGAACGTGGCTGACATTGGAAGATAGATGCCAATGCCGACCGCCAGTGGCGGAATGCGTAGTTTGTTCATTGCGCCCAGCAGCGTATCGAGCAGAATAAGTCCTACGCCGACCAGCGCGCCTATGCCGATCATCTTCCATTCGAGATTGCCGCCGATCACGCCCTGGGCCAGAGCCGAAATGAGTGTCGCCTGTGGCGCCGGTAGCGGATTCTCTGCGACTACGTTCAAGTTCGGAGCTCCAGCGAACCCGTACGCAGTTGCCAGCAGATTGAGTACCCAAGGGATCACGGCGGCCCCGGCAACCACACCTACGATCAGAGCGATCTGCTGGCGCATTGGCGATGCGCCGACAAGTTGGCCGGTTTTTAGATCTTGCAAGTTATCGTTTGAGATTGTCGCGCAAGCGAAGATGATCGCTGTTACAAAAAGTGCGAAGGCAACGAGTGCGGGTCGGTTTTCGGAGGATGGAGCCACCGCGAGGATAAGCGTTGATGCGCACAAGACGATCGACAAAATGCCGACGCCCGAGATCGGACTATTGGAAGCGCCAATCAGTCCCGCCATGTATCCGCAAATTCCAGCGATGAGAAAGCCAACAATGAGTACAAACGGCACCGCGATGAGCGTGAGCGTTACCGCGTTCGGTGCGAGCACCGTCGATCGTGCGAACGTGAAGGCGAGCCATGCAGAAATGACCAGGCACACTGCCGTTAGACCAAAAATCCATCCCGGAGACAGATCGCGGTCGCGCTCGTCTCGAATGCCTGCGGCGCGAGAACTGGCCAACGTCGTAACGAGTCCACCGACAACGGGCTTCGCGAGCCTCGCAAGTGTGTAGACCGCGGCGACGGCGATCGCGCCGGCGCCAATGAAGCGGACTTGTGTGCGCCAGATGGTGGCTGTGTGGGCGGCAAGTTCAACGCCTGCGGCTGCAGGCTGCATTGACGTCAGGATCGGCACGGCGATGGCCCATGCGATTATGAGACCGGTTAACATCGCCATTCCCACTGACAATCCGACGAGGTGGCCCGCGCCAAGAAGCGCCAGAGACCAGGCAAAGTTGTATCCGCTCGCCGCTGCGGTGCCGATGCGGAAGAAGCCTGCGAGATCAGCGGCTGCAATTCGCGTCGCCGTCAAGATTGCGAACCCTCCCGAAACAACAGAACCGAGGATCACGGCCATGAGCCCTTCTCTAGCTTCACCAGTCTCGTCCTTGGTTTCGCCACGCCTGCCAGATCCGACTTTCAAAACCTCGGCCGCTGCGACACCTTCCGGGTAAGGCAAGTCGGACGTGGTTACCAGCGCACGGCGGAGAGGTATGGTGAACAATACGCCGAGCACGCCGCCACTCACGCAGATGAGGAACGACTGCCAGAAAGGAAATCCCGTCCACCAGCCTACGATC
>DATEDU010000374.1:0-4925 GCA_035281525.1 Pyrinomonadaceae bacterium
CTGCGCCAAGGCACAAGTTCCAAGCGGACAGGCCGGACGGCAGCGAGTCGAGGTTATGCGATGGCTCTGGTCAATCAGTTGCAAAAGATGTCAAGGATGCATAGTAGTAAACTACGAAAATGACGACCATGAAGATGTAACATCGGAAAGAGGATAGAAAGATGAGCGCACAACAACCAACACCGGCTAGATATGGATTCAGCAAAACCGTAAACCTTCCTTACGCTGAAGCAGTCGAAAAAACGCGCACAGCTCTCAAAGAGGAAGGGTTTGGCGTGCTCTGTGAAATTAACATCAAAGAGAAACTAAAGGAGAAACTCGGCGTTGATTTTCGGAATTATGTGATTCTTGGTGCTTGTAATCCTCCGCTTGCTTACGAGACTCTGCAGCAGGAGATCAATATCGGGTTACTGCTTCCCTGCAACGTAATTGTTTATGAGGACGCTGGGCGAACGGTGGTTTCAGCCATAGATGCAGCGAAAATGTTGTCTGTCGTAGGGAACCCAAAGTTGGACTCAACCGCAGGCGTAGTTAACGAGAAACTACGCAGAGTTGTTGAGAGTATCGCTTAGCAAGTCTAGGAAGCCGTTGAAGCAGTCTCACGTGAGAAGTTGCCAGTTCAAGGCAAGTTATTTGTTGCACAAGCTGGGTGACGAAAAACCGGGCCCTGAGGTCATAAGATAGGCTCCTGCGGGAGACGCCTCTTATCCCAGGGATCAGAGGACGAAAAACTAGAAATCACTGTTTCGCTTTCCCAATGCGTCAGTCGCCTAACCGCCGGAACCGAACTGGATTCGAAATCAGCAATATTGCCCTCGAAAGCGATTCGACCCTCGTCCAGCACAATGACTCTCGCGCGTGGGAGAGTCTCCTCAATGACTACGCTGGTGCCATTCCCTCTCGCGCGATGGCTGGCCAGATAGGGTATTTCGTCGAGCTTCTTCGTTACGTACATCGATGAGATCCCGTAGAGGTCACGTGCCCGAACAATCAAGTCGAGTACTTGAATAGCAGTTAACGGATCGAGTCCTGACGCAGGCTCATCGAACAGCATAATAGACGGCCAGCCAACTAAAGCACGCGCAATTTCGAGCCGGCGACGCATGCCGCCTGACATCTCTGCGGGAAACTTTTCCGCGTCCTGATCCAGGCCCACGAAGCGCAGCACTTCCATCACCGCTTTATCGGTTTCTTCTTCGTGTACGCCGTGTTCCCTTAAGCGGTAAGCCACATTGTCGTAAGCAGTCATGCCAGTGAAAAGCGAGTCTTCCTGAAATACGATACCCATCCGCGAGCCGCGCAGCTCAAGCAGCTGATCTTCATCCAGCACAGCTACGTCTCGACCTTCAATCAGCACCTGTCCGCTGTCAGGTTGCTCTAAAGCGATCGCCAGCCGCAGCAAAACTGACTTACCTGAGCCTGCCACTCCAGTAATAAAGACCATCTCGCCATGTTTCAGCCTCAGATTGATGTCAGTCAAAACTCTCTTCTCATCAAAGCTGAGTGAAACGTCGCGAAACTCAATAGCAGTCGTGTTGTTAATTTCCGTTCCCATTTGTTTTGCTTTTGCGACGTCTGGTTCTCACAATCTCAACCGAACAATGAGCTCGTGCTGCTACTGCGCCGGCAACGCTACCAAGCAGGAAGCGTCCGAGACGATTACTCAGTCCAGTAGCACCAAGAAAGATACAGTCGGCATGCCATTCCTCTGCCAGTTCGACCAACACCTTCTTTGGATCGCCATTAACAATGTCAGTCATCGTTCGCAGACCCGCCGCCTGTAGCTTGCTGGCCGCTGCCTTAACTCGTCTCTGTATCTTTTTAAATTCCGTTTGGTTCACGTCTTCGATTGCTTCCTTGACCGGCGGAATGAAGTGGCCGGCGTATGTCATCTTCACCGGCTGGTCGACTTGAACGACACGAACTTCACTTAACGGCGGCCAATTGCGGGCAGCAATCTGTTCCACTGCGGCCTTGGAGTTCCGCGAACCATCGATACCGACGAGAATTCGAACCGGAAAATCGGGTTCATCGAGCCGCCCGCGAGCAATCCGGACTGAGCAGCGCGCTTCGTTAAGAAGCCATTGTGAAATGCTGCCGAGAACAAGACGGCCAAGTGCAGACCGTCCGTGTGAGCCTACTATGATTAGATCTGAGTTGAACTCCTCCGCTTTAGAAAACAGCTCCCACGTGGCCGAGCCCCATGAAGCTTCATGACTGACTTTCCAATCAGGAAAATTCGACGCGAATTGAGCGGCTGCTCTTTTTGCCATCTGATCGGCATCAACCACGGCCTGGTGGCCCGACGCATATTTGCGCTGAAGGTCAAGCGGGCTATGTGCCGTCCTTGCCATATTCACAATTTCGAATGCTGAAGGTGGCGGCGGCGGCAGCCATGCCTCGGCCACCGTCATCACTAAAGCTTCGCCCTTTTCTGGCAGCCCAGCATGGGTCAGATCGTCAAGAGCCGCGTCAGCGCATTCCGAACCATCGTAAGCAACTAGAAGTTTCATGATCATTACTCCAGTCAGCAAATACTCCATTAATTGCATTGTTAGTGAGCGCAAGCCTTATACCGTCACTTTGGCCGCAAATCGGGCCGTTTTGACTTCGTTGGTTCAGCATTTGAGCAAAAGTCCGCAGCCAGCAATGAAAACTACGCAAAAGCGGCCGGCCGCGACGCCCTCTGCTTTTCCTTTTCCGAAGAATGATCCGCGTGAGATCTTCGGTTGGAAGATGTACGACTGGGCAAATTCTGCCTTTTACACAACGGTTGTTGGCACTCTCTACGGACCTTACTTAACGGAGCTGACACAGCGCATGGTTGGAAACAACGGCATGGTCGTCGATCTTGGCCCTCTCGCAATCACAGCGAAATCGTTTTTCCCCACATGCGTTTCAGTTACTGTGCTAGTGCAAATAGTTTTGCTGCCGCTGCTTGGCGCGATTGCAGACTACTCTAATCTCAAAAAGAAAATGATGGCGCTCTTCTGCTATCTAGCAGTAGCAGCGACTTGTGCGATGTTTTTCGTTACAAACTCTTACTTGCTGGGAGGATTTCTTTTCATCATTGCCACGGTAGCTTTCGCTGCGTCCAATGTCCTTTACAACAGCTTTCTTGGAGAAATAGTCACTGAAGATCGGCGTGACAGGATATCGAGTCGCGGCTACGCGTATGGTTACTTCGGGGGCGGGCTTCTGCTTGCACTTAATCTTGTTCTGATAAATGGTGCATCGCGTTTAGGGATGAACGAGGATCTTGCGGTGAGGCTTTGTATCTTATCCGCAGGGGTATGGTGGGGAACATTCGCCCTCATAACATTCGCCACACTCAAGACCCGTAAAGCTAAACAATCTTTGCCGCCGGGAAAGAGCTACTTGCGGATTGGATTCTCAGAACTTCGGCACACGCTAAGAGAACTCAAGCGTCTGCCGCACACTCTCAAATACATCGTCGCCTATTTGTTCTACAACAATGGAATCCAAACCGTAATCAGTATGGCTTCAGTTTTCCTGGCGCAGGAGCTGTTCGTCTCGCGTGGCGTGGAAACGTCTCAGTCATTCCTGCTGGGGATCTTCCTTATGGTCCAGTTCGTAGCAGTGGCGGGCGCGATTTTATTCGAGTTCCTTGCACGGAGCATCAACACGAAGCGGGCGATTCTCATTTCTTTACTACTGTGGATCGGTGTCCTCTGCTACGCGTATGCCCTTCTTCAAACGACAACACAGGCATGGGGTTTAGGAGCGGTTATCGCGCTAGTGCTGGGCGGATCGCAGGCGCTGTCACGATCGCTGTTCTCACTAATGATTCCGCACGGACGCGAGGCCTCGTTTTTCAGTATCTATGAGCTCTCGGATCGTGGCATTTCCTGGGCTGGACCGCTTTTGTTTGGCGCGGTGGTCGCGGTTACTAATTCCTATCGGCACGCAATGCTGTCGCTAATCGTCTTCTTCGTGATTGGGACACTACTGCTCTATCTCAGTGACACGAATAGAGCTGTCCAAGACGCTGGCAATCTGCTACGCGAAGAGGTAATACGATCCACTAATCATCAGGAACAAGCACGAACCGCTTAGTGCTATTTCGTGCCGTTTCGTGGATATGGGTTGCGCACGATTTCGACGGAACACTTCGCATGATGAACCACGCTATCTGACACAGATCCCAGTAGAAGTCGATTCCAAGCGCCTCGGCCACGCGACCCCATGACGATAAGATCGGCGTTCCACGCTTCCGCCTCTTCCACTATCCCCTGTTTCGGCGAGCCTTGAACAATGCTGCTGCTGATCTTCAGTGATCTGTTTTCAAACGCGTTCAATTTTCGTAAGGCATCTTCGATCACGCGTTCCGCGTTTTCCTTCACCGCCTTCTCCATCTCTTCCATCAAGCTGGCGGTAGTGACCCAAGGTTCCATGCCCAATATAGGAGCTTCCGCCACAGTAATGACTTTGATTTCACTGTCTGGTGGCCAGGGCCGCTGACCTACTGCCTCGATCGCCGCATCACTGTAACTGGAGCCGTCCACTGGTAATAGAATCTTCATGACAAAACTCCTCACGGGCGTGCATCTATTGGTGGTCGAAATTCAGTGTTCCTTCACGCGAAAGCTTCGGGCAATAAGCTCCATATCTCCACGTAAGCTGACCAAGTTGTTCTTTGCAACTGTAAAGTGAAGAACATAAAACATGCGTTTATTAAGCTCGAGGTAATAAACTCTCCCAGCCATCAGCCTGCCGCCATTAACGTACTCATAAGTAAATGCCAGTCCGCTGAGATACCCTTTAAACTCTTCTCCTTTGCAATCGCCGCAAACGACGTAACCGGAAAGATGTTGCAGTTCGCGGACTTCATCGAAGCGAAAAAGCTCTTCAGCAGTTGCGCCTGGTTTGACTAGCTTCTTGCTAATACGCAAATACCCTTCGTT
>DATEDU010000375.1:0-6150 GCA_035281525.1 Pyrinomonadaceae bacterium
CAGCAGCGAACCGACGTGATAACCCGCTCGCACTCTCCCATTGTCAATAACTATGTCTATCTCGCTAATATGATGCCCTGCCGCGAGAAGTTCGCGCCGTACGCCCGGGAGCACCAAACGCAGATTCTCATTGATCGCGTTAGCATTGAGTCCATCCGAAACGACAACCTGCACTTGCGGCCGTCGCACGGGATAGAGTGCCTGGATACGAGAAGTATCTTCGTCGTGGATCAGCTCGCCCGTTGCCGGGTGCGCCAAGTAATCTTCGCGGTCCAAAGATCTTGTGTGCACACGAACATAACACGGCGACGAATCAGAGATCACCGCCTCATCCAGTGTTGAGTAGAGCGCGCGCCTCGCATTTGAGTAGATCGCCGTAATTCGAGCGTTCGCCTCAGGCGGATCGCCGTAGTTTTCGTCGCAGCCGTAACCAAGATCGAACCCTCGTTCCGCAAGTACCCTAATCCTTTTTGTGGCATCATCGCGGAGCGTATCGAATGAACGCGTGTCACCTCTAGCCTTGTGATAAGCCGCATACAGTGCAGCCGCACTCCCGCCGGATACGGCGCCGGATTCCGTCATCACGGACAGTTCGATTAGTCTTTTCTGCATTGCGGAGGCGATTTGGCGCCCAGTTTGGCGGCGCAACTTTGGATGCTCGCGAAACGAAGTTGTCATGTAGCCGAGCATTGGATCCGCGTTTCCCGCAACCGCCATCAAATAGGCCGGGGCAGACTGGACCACGATATGTTCCGTCAGGGTCCGCAATTCAGATGGTCCAATGCCCATATGAAAAGTGGCGCAAACGTCGAGTCCCATCGTTATTCCATGAAGCTTGGCCATCACGGTGTCTTCAAGGCACGCCCGCAGCAATTGCTCGCCGCTGCGAAAGACTTCGGGTCCGATGAATCCGGCTACATCGTTCACAATCATCCAACTCCCTGTCCGTTGACGAATGAGTCTCGCAACGCCGTACGCTCGCGCTTCGAGCGTAACCATATCAACACCTTCAGCGGCCTGGTTGGTGACTGCGGAACCCTGACCCGTCTCGAAGTAGAGCCCGTCAAATCCAGGCGCAAGGGCGAGCAACCCATCAACATTCAGCCCCACCATTCCCAATATTGCCCTTGAGGTTCCGGCAAGACTTTGAAAGCCGACATCTACTCTTGTTTGGGAGCGCGCAGTCGTCTGCTTAACTATGTCCGACAGCACGCAAAATCGAGTAGGTAACTGAAGTCGCTCAACCACAGTTTGAAGCAACTGCTCGAGCCTAATAATTGTGTCGACATCGTCGCTGGCAGGATTGAGACCGAGAATGACATCGCCGCAACCGTAGGCGATCCCTTCGAGGATTGAAAGCAATATTTCGGTTTCATCGTCGCCGGGAGAATTAGGCTGAATTCGCGAGCCGAAATGTCCCGGTGATCCTATTGCAATGCCGCTTCCCGGCAAGGGATTAAAGAGCTTGCAAGACAGTGTCCCAAGCTCTTCATTAGTCATGATTTTCACCACTGCAGCAACAGCTTCGCTGGAGACGCCATTTCGATGATGTTCGATCCAACTCGCGCCTTGGGCCGAAAGCAAAATTCGCTTGAGCTCAGCGATAGTAAGATGGGCCACTTTGCCGGCCAGTAGCGGATCCAGAGACTGATGAAGAGCCTCGGTGACCTGATCTTCGACGAAGTCGGCGCTGGCAATATCTCCGAGCGACAGAGCGGCTAGCGTGTCGCGCGCTTCTCGCCGTATGTAGTCATCGCGTGTGCCGCCGACGTTCAGATCACCCTCTTTGAATTCGTTGGCGAGCACAAATATTTGGCTAAGCTGGTTGGGAACCATGGTGAATAATTATTCTAATCGGAGAGTGAGTCCGGGAGAATCGATGAAGAGTTGAATTTCACGGCCACTCAAAGTATTCTTAAACCACTTAGCGGTTTCAGGAGTTTATGCACTTCTTACTCGACTCAAAGCCACATTCTTTCGACGTGCCGGTCTGCGTTCTGCCAATCATCTCCAACGAGGCTTGTAAGTGTATGCGCGGAGGATGACGGCTTTAGCCAAATTGTATTTGGGTAAATGGGTCGTCATCCAGAGTGAGGATGACGACCTTTTAGTTTGTGCTGAAGTAACAGTGAGGGCCAAATGGAGTTTCAACAATTAGAGATGTTGGCGGCAGTGGTTGAAGAAGGAAGCATATCTCGGGCTGCACAACGCGTCTGCCGCACGGGACCTGCCGTAAGTATTGCTCTGAAAAAATTGGAAGATGAGATGGGCATTCCGCTCTTTGAGCGCGACGACCGACACAGCCATCAACTCACGGTTTCGGGTAAGTTGCTCTATGAACACGCAAAACGGATCCTCGACTTGCGGCGTGAAGCTGAGACTGCGGTCAAGCACTCTTCACACGACGCGACACTCCGAATCGGAACACACGAAAGCACGAGTCTATATTTATTGCCATCGTTAATGGCACGTTTAAATGAGACACATCCGGCAATCAAAACAGAAGTCATCTGCGGTACCGCGGATCGATTGTTACTGGCATTAACGAATCGCGCCATCGAGCTGGCACTGATCGGAGATGCACCGGAAGATACAGAATTAGACAGTTATCTGCTCAAGAGAGACGAATTGATTGTGATTGCTAAACCGAATCACCGTTTGTCAAAACGCCAACATATAAGCGTTGAGGATCTTCGAGATGAATACCTTATAGTCCAGGGAAGCAAATCACTTTTGCGAGAAAGGATTGTTCAGGCGATGCGCGCATCCGGGATTCCGTTCAAGATCGGCGTAGAGAACGTCGGGATCGAAGCAATCAAGCGCATGGTGATTAACGGACTCGGCATTGGTTTTGTCCCAAGGATGTGCGTGAGCGAAGAAGTCGTTAATGGAAAGCTCGTTGCTTTGAAAGTTGATGATCTCCGAACCGACTGGAACATCTCGCTGGTATGGCGAAAAGATCATTCTCTGTCACGCATCGCCCGAGACTTTGTTGAGCTATCATTAAGAGTCTCTCCGGATGCGGCAAGTAAAAGGACGTGGGCAGCATAAGTTAAATCGGAATTGGAACGAATGTTTCGCAATAGTTCACGAAGGACCGGGCTTTGGTGAGAAGAGTGTTTGCTGCTATTTCAGTCGGATCGTAGCCCTTTAGCTCGGTGAAACGAGAAGATAACTGTTGCCATTCTCCCTTAGTCTGTCCGGATAGAACAAATAAGTTTTCAAACTCCCACAACGCCTCATCGTCCGTGAAAGGATCAACCAGACGTTGGTAAAGTGGGACACGCGCCGCCGCCGCCGCCGCTTCATAAGCAACTAGAATTGCGTGTTCGTATTCATGGTGATAGAAGAACGCGTCTCCTTGAGCAAGCAATTCGCGAGACCGTTCGATGGTCGGTATGGTTTCCGCCACGGTCGCCCCGGCACACTCGCCCTTTACTCCCTGACGTACCGCGAACCGTTCATTCTCATGTCCGTAGTCGTCATAGAAACTCGAGTCGTCTTCAGAAACAGGCACTTGGCGCCACGGTTCCAACAGGAGTCGCAGTCGTTTTTCACCTACACGCGCGACAAAATCGTTGAACTGCTCATCTGCGTTCCGCTCATCTTTATACAAACGCAGCAGCGTCTTAATAACCTGAGTACAATTCCTGGCCGGAAACTTCCCGATGAGTTGGGCTATTTGTGCAGAGCTGGGATCAGTCTCACCACCCAACGAGACCAGGTATGCCGGCACAGTGTGACCTTCGTGCGACATCGCTGCCGCATGAAAGCCAATGTTGGCCACAGTATGTTGGGCGCAACCATTGGGACAACCGGAGATCTTGATTCTTAAATCCCGGGCCAGCTCGCGATACTCCCCCAGACCATTATTGAAAGAGTCGGAGATTGCAGTTCCGAGGCCTTTCGCGGAAGCGATACCGAGACGGCAAGTATCAGATCCGGGACACGTAGTTACATCCACAACGGTCCCCACACCTTTTTCACCAACCTCAATTTGCTTTAACGAAAGATACAGATCGAGCAATCTGTCTTCACGCACCGAGGGAAGAAAGACGTTCTGCCCGATCGAGGTTCTTAGCTCGCCGCCAGAGAACTCGCGCACGGTCTCCGCCAGGCTTCGCGCACGAGTTGAGGTGATGTCTCCCAACTTAAGTCGCACATGCACACCACGGTATCCATCGAGCTTGTGTTCAATCACGGCATCACGCGCCCAGGATTGAAAGTCAGCATCGTTCGTGCGTGGATCGATTACTCTTAACCTATTAACTCGGGGCAACAATTGCGGACTGTCTTGCCGTTCGTCAAAGATATTGACCGGGTTTATCGGACCAACTCGCTCGCGTTCCTCATTCAGTGCTGACACAAACGATTCCCAACCGAGCGACTGAACCAGAAATTTCATCCGCGCTTTCATGCGCGCCTTACGTTCGCCATAACGATCGAAAAGGCGAAGAATGGATGCGGTCAGATTAAAGATCTCTTCCGCCGGAAGAAAATCCGTATACAGTTGAGCTAAATGAGGCGTGGCACCCAGCCCCCCGGCTAAAAAAACTCGGAAGCCACGCCTCATTTTGCCGTTCCGAGTTTGGGTAACAGCCCAGAAACCTATGTCGTGTATCCGCAGTGCGGAATGATCTTCGGAGCAACCTTCAAAAGTGATCTTGAACTTGCGGCCGAGATTCTGGTTGAACTTATTTCGGAGCAGATAGCGAAACAAACTCTCTGCATAAGGCCGTATATCGAAAGCTTCTGTTGCCGACATACCAGAGCGATAGCAAGCAGTGATATTCCTGACGGTGTTGCCACAGGCTTCGCGAGTCGTGATTCCAGCCCCGGCAAGATAACGCAGCAGCGGTGGAGTCTCTTCGAGTTTGACGTAATAGATCTGTGCGTCCTCTCTGGTGGTGAAGTGAATGAAGCCGCTGCCAAATCGATCGGAAGCATCAGCAAGGCGCTCGAGCTGATCGGCAGTGAGATAACCGCCCGGAATCTTGATGCGTTGCATCTGCACGCCTTCCTGGCGTTGTGCGTAAGTGCCAAAGTGCAACCGCACCTTTTGCATTTTTGTTTCATCTAACTCGCCACTGCGATACTTCCGGATCTCCTCTTCATACCAGGTCAGTTCATCTTGAACGTAGGGAGGTATAGGCGCTGAGCCCGCTGAGGAAGCGCGCGAACTTACGTCGATCGCCTGCTGTGTCGTCGTCATATGGTTAAACCTCAACCAATTGCTCTGACAGGAGTCCCCGCCCGTCTAATGCAGCTATGATCTTGCTTGCACTCTCTTCTATTGACTCGCAGTCAGTCTTCACGATTACTTCCGGATTCAGCGGCTCTTCGTATGGATCCGACACTCCTGTGAATTCCTTTATCTCTCCCGCAAGTGCTCTTTTGTAGAGTCCCTTAACATCTCGTTCAATCAGCACATCGATCGGACACTGCACATAGACTTCAATGAAATCGCCGCCGTCACGGGTGATTAAATGCCGCACCTCATCGCGGATCTCCCTGTAAGGCGAGATCGCCGCGGTTATAACTCCCACGCCATTGCGAGAGAGCAGACGACTGACGTAACCAATGCGCCTGATGTTGGTGTCGCGATCCTCTTTAGAAAAGCCGAGGCCTTTCGAAAGATTTGTGCGCACTTCATCACCGTCAAGTAATTCAACCTTGACGTCTCGCACGTTCAGTTCATTGACAAGCAACTGGGCCAGAGTTGTTTTTCCTGACCCTGATAATCCGGTAAGCCAGATGGTAAATCCTCGGTTCTGTGTCACTTTTCCCTCTTAAGCCGTTACTAACTGAGATTCTGCGGTTACTCGATAGGCATCGATCAGTACACGCGCTACTTCAGGTCTTGAAAACTCCACGGGTGGCAGCTCGCCTGCGCTTAAGAGCTCGCGCACTTTTGTCCCTGAAAGCGTGACATGATTTGTAGCCTCATGTGGGCAGGTCTTTGCTGACGCCATTGCGCCGCACGTTCGACAGTAAAAGGTGTGGTCAAAAAACAGCGGCGTAATTCCGAGTTCTGAAGGATCAAACTGATCGAAAATGTAATGCGCGTCGTAGGTGCCGTAGTAGTTTCCAACGCCGGCGTGGTCGCGACCGACAATAAAAAGCGAGCACCCATAATTCTTGCGAATTAAT
>DATEDU010000376.1:0-12047 GCA_035281525.1 Pyrinomonadaceae bacterium
CCACGACTACGACCGAGGCGACGCCGATGATGATGCCGATCAAAGTCAAAAAAGCCCGCAGTTTATGGGCAAAAATTGACTGAAGCGCAATCTTCAGGGCGTCAGAATAAAAGGAAAAAAAGGCTTTCATTGCAGAACTTATGAGCGAGCTTTGATGCGCCACCGACTGTACGAATATGCCCCACGCAAAGTTTGGGCGATTTAACAGTTCTCTCTCTTAGACGTTAACGGTCCGGAAATTGGATCATTAACATTCGAGTGGGCGGGCGAGTGGTTGGGCGACGAGTCGTGTTTCGACGTCCGGAAAGGAGCCGTGGCCAAAGAAAACCTGCCGGGCAAACCATTTAAATAAGGGCAAACGTACGGTGGCGCACGCTAGCTCGAGCAACGCCGGCTCGCGAATCGTTGCGATCAGATGACGCATCCAGAGCCGCGAGGTGAATCTGGCTCGGAAAAGATTGCCTGAGTAAACGTCCAAAACGTTTGGATCGCCGGTTCTCAGGAACTCGACGATTATTCGCGCAGCGAGAGTCGAAAGGCGCATGCACGGGTCTAACCCACCCGCTGTCAGGGGCGATACCGCTCCTGCCGCATCCCCGATCAGCAATCCATGCTGATTACAGAGCCGGCGCAAAATGCCGCCAACCGGAATCCGGCCGCCTCGTCGCTCGACGTGTTTTGACTCTCTTAAATCAATCAGATCGTGCAGGCTGGCTCGAAACGTATCGAGCGCGGCGGTCGGGTCGAACATCGAGGGATAGCCGCCCACTCCAATGTGCGCTTCGTGCCCGTCGTGGGCTACCCAGGCGAGGTACCCGGGCGCAAGTTTCGGATCGACAAAGCAATGAAGCCGTGGTGGACCTTGCAGAGGAACGTCATGGAAAACATCTTCAACTCCAACAATCCACTCCGAGTTTGTATCGAGTCTTAGGTCTCGCGCGACGCGTGAGTTGGCGCCGTCTGCGCCAACGAGATATCGAGTACTGATCGACTGCGCTCCGGTTTTACCATCAAGTTGGACAATCAGTTTTCCTTTAGCTGTATCGTGACTTGCATATCGCGTAGCCGGCATCCAGGTGACACCGTGACGCATGCAATTCTCCAACATTCGCTGATAGAGTTGCGGCATCCGTCCTATTCGAAATTCGTCATGCGGGCTTGTTAATTCCAGGGTACGCCGTGCGGGCGAATAAAGGGTTACGTGTCGCACCGGAGGTCCGAGACATTCGTCCGGCAGATCAAAGTCTTGCAAAGTGCGACGAACAAATATTCCAGTGGTGTGAATTGATTGGTCGAGCGTGGGCTTGCGATCGACGAGAAGAACGCCTAGCCCGTTCCGCGCCAGCAGTCGAGCGCACTGCAAACCCGCCAACCCAGCTCCGACTATGATTACGTCAAAGTGTTTCATCGTGCGATGAAAGAGATGAACAGAGCGGCTCCGATGTACATGGAGACCAATATGGCGGCCGCGCTAACAACAAGCTTGCAGTTAGCCAACTGTTCCTTGATAACGGTGTAAATAATGATGGTCGTCGATATTAATAACAGCAGGCTAGCTGCCAGCAACGCGATGAGTCCCAAATCGAGCACCAGCGTATAGAGGACGTATATTTCATAGCCCGTTGCAAAAGTTCCCAGGAACACCAAGGGGCCTAATGGTGTTGATAGGTTAACGTTGGATTGCATCCTTTCCTCCTTGTCCTAACTGCGCAGCTGCTCGATCAGCAAAGGGCTTTGCATCGCAAAGCACGCGGGTAAATAAAAAAGGCACTCCCCGTTATCGATGACGAGTTTGCTTAATGAGCGTTTCCATGTGGTTCAGATAATTCTCCAGCGCCCGGCGTCCGGATGTACTTAACTTGTATTCGGTTTTCGGCACGCGGCCTTGAAAAGACTTGGCACACACAATGTAGCCTGCATCCTCGAGCTTGCGCGCGTGCACGCTCAAGTTGCCATCAGTCGTATTCATCAAGGCTTTTAGATCGTTGAACGTAAGCGACTCATTGGCTGCGAGCGCGCTGACGATCCCCAGTCGCAGTCTTTCGTGGATCAATCGATCCAATTCGGGCGCTAGGCTTCTAGCCTTCGCACCCTTGAGCTCGCGCAGACTGCTGGGCGCAGCTTCCTGTTTCTTATGTTTTGCTGCTGACTGCTTAGCCACCGTACCTCCTGGCGATGATGAATCCAAAAATGATGTGAAGCCCACCGAACCCTGCTGCCATCAGCCAGTTCGTAAGGCTGGGGAGAAAAAGCGCAATACCGCCGAGCGCCATGAAGCAAAAACCCATGAGTGGCACGACAGACACGGAAAACATGCCTCCGGTCACGACACCGGTGCCGTAAAGAAGTAGCCAAACTCCGGGAATAAATTCGCTTAATCCAGCTCTGAAAAGGACGATAGTAAGTACGATTCCGGCTGCGAGCGGCGGCGCCAGGCTGAAGGCGACTTTGCGGCCCGGCCCTGATAAAAGGGGCATTTTGACGGCTCGAGCCTTCCGATCCATCGACCACCCGGCAATCAGCATTGACACGAGAGCTTCGGCCATCCAGACCATCAACCAGCCTGTGAAAGAGGATTGCTGAACGGCAATAACGGTTGCGCCCAGCGCTGATACGCCGATTGCTACTTCGCCCCAGCCAGAGATGCCGGTGAAGGCGGAAGCGCGCTCCATGGTCTCGCGGATATAGCGCAAGTTATCCATGGCGCGCTCATGGAGTGCCGGCGGCGCCTCAGGCGGCTGTGGAGCAACAAGTCGCATCGTCATGAAGCTAAATAGGACCCATCGACGTGAACTAGAAGCCGGGCCATCAAGGTGAAATGCTAATACCATCATCCGCATCCTGTCAAGTACTTTGCAATGCAAAGAAGGCTTTGCTGAGCGGTGATTGTAGCCCCGGCTTATTCGCGTCGCGGGCGACGCGTGAGTGTAGCCCGCTTAACTCGGGTCGCGGAGCAACGCTGTGATTTTAGCCCGGCTTAATCGCGTCGCGGAGCGACGCGTGAGTGTAGCCCGGCGTTTCAACGCCGGGTCACGCAGATACAAATCATCTGACCGTCGCGTCAGCGACGGCTGATTCACTCGTCGCTACGCGACGACGGGTTACCCTTGAACTTTCTCCCGGCGTTGAAACGCCGGGCTAAACTCATTCGGCGCTACGCGCCGGGCGGACGACGATTGGCCTGTCGTTTTCAAGGCATTGCAAGCGACAGATTGACGAACTTAGGCGCTAGCTAGACATTGCGTCCGCACAGTGATAGAAGACATTCCACGGTTTTCACTTACATCTGAAAGGATCCTCACCATGGCCAATACATATACCTCACTCATTTACCATCTGGTCTTTTCAACGAAAAATCGTTATCCGTGGATTCACGCGGAAATCGAAGCGCGGGTATGGAGGTACATAGGCGGCATTGCTCGCAAACACAAGATGACTGCGCTCCAAATTGGTGGCATCGAAGATCATCTTCACTCGCTGGTTATGGCGCCTTCCGCACTTGCTCCGTCTCAGATTGCCCAGTTCCTTAAAGGAGACCTCAAGATGGATTCATGACGAGTTTCCCGAATTAAGAAAATTCGTTTGGCAAGACGGTTATGCGGCGTTCAGCGTAAGTAAGTCACAAATCCCGGAAGTTATGCGGTATATCAAAAATCAGCGAGAACATCATCGACGGAAAACGTTTCAGGAAGAATATGTTGAATTTCTGCGGGTTGACGGGATTACCTATGATGAGCGATACCTTTGGGGTTGAGGTTTTGGATAGTGGCCGCTAAGCGACGTGGGGTTCGCTGAGCGCGTCGCAGAGCTACGCGTCAGTGCAACCCGGCGTTTCCAACGCCGGGTACAGCGTTTCAAATTACGAACGTCGCGTTAGCGACGGCTGATTCAGCTCGTCGCTACGCGACGACGGGGTTACGCTTGAACTTTTCTCCCGGCGTTGAAACGCCGGGCTAAACTCATCCGGCGCTAACGCGCCGACTCGATGATGATTGATCTCGGGCGCAACTCTTACGGCTTGCGTCTTTTCTCCTGGCGTTCAAACGCAGAGGCTAAACTCAAGCGCGCAACGCGCCGACAGTGTTCTACGTGACATACCTCGTCTTACACTACATATCTCGTCCTACCCAAGCTCAAACGCTTCGTGGATGAGTTTGGCTTGTTCCAGTTGATGAATGGAGTACGAGCCAGTGGCGGGGCTTGCTGAAGCCGGGCGACCGACATAGATTGGAGCTTCGCAACCAGGCAGAAGCCCTTCAAGTCGTGGTTCAACGAATGTCCAGCCGCCCATATTTTGCGGCTCTTCCTGCGCCCAAACCAATTGCTTCGCATTGGGATAAGAAGAGATCACCTCACTCAGGCGCTTCAACGGGAACGGATAGAATTGCTCCAACCTCACAATACTTACGTTGCTCGCATTTAATTCCTTCCCAGTCTCATTCGCCTTCCCAGCGTCGTTCAACTTCTTCCGAGCCTCGTTGAGATCGTAAAAGACTTTTCCGCTACAAAGAACGATGCGCTCAACCGTTGCCGGATCTTTAATCTCACTATCTTCAATCACCGGCTTAAACCCACCGGCGGTGAGACTCTCGAGAGTTGACGTAGCAGCTGGAAGTCGTAACAAACTCTTGGGAGTCATGACAACTAACGGCCGTTCCATACCGGGCCTCACCTGGCGACGCAATAAGTGAAAGTACTGCGCCGGCGTAGTCGGATAGCACACTTGCAGATTGTTTTCAGCACAAAGCTGCAAGTAGCGTTCGAGCCGAGCGCTCGAGTGCTCCGGGCCCTGCCCTTCATAAGCGTGAGGTAAAAGCATTGTGAGCCGGCAACTCTGCTTCCATTTATCCTCTGACGCTGCAATGTACTGGTCGATAATTACCTGTGCGCCATTTCCAAAATCGCCAAACTGAGCTTCCCAAATCACCAAAGCATCCGTAGCCGTAACGGAGTAACCATATTCAAATCCGAGCACTCCTTCTTCCGAAAGGGAACTATCAAAGACTTCGAACCGAGCTTCCGAATTAACCTCCGAGCGCAACTCCGAAAGCGGCGACCATTGCTTGCCTGTCTGCGTGTCATACAAGACTGCATGGCGCTGGCTGAACGTGCCGCGGCCGGAATCCTGCCCACTCAGGCGAACCCTGGTCCCATCCAGAACTAGTGAACCGAAGGCGGCTGCCTCCGCGAAGGCCCAGTCGATGGGCAAGGCTCCTTCACCCATCTTCGCGCGTCGGGCAAGCTGTCCCACCATCTTCGGATTCACGTTAAAGCCTTCGGGAACCACAGCGATCTTTCGCGCGATGTTGGTAATGACCTGCGCCTCGACTCCTGTCTGGACGACGTCCGAACCATCTAACTCCACAACCGGGGCAGGTGCTTCGGTGGCCGGCTGTTTTTGGGCAACAATCTCTTTGGCTCGCGCGAGTGCGTCTTCGTACCGCTTCACGCGCTCGGCAATTAGGGCATTAAGTTCGTCCTCAGTAATGACTCCTTCCTTGATCAGCCGGCGACCATATATCGCACGAACTCCCGGATGCGCTTTCACGCGAGCGTACATCAGAGGTTGCGTGTAACTCGGCTCGTCAGTTTCGTTATGACCTAACTTGCGAAATCCTACCAGGTCGAGAACTACGTCTTTATTGAACTCTTGCCGGTAGTCCAGCGCGATCTGCAACGCGCGATAAGCAGCTTCGGGATCGTCACCGTTGATATGAAAGATAGGTAGCTGCGTCATACGCGCGACATCAGTTGAGTAAATCGTCGAGCGTCCAGCCTCGGGAGATGTCGTAAAACCGATCTGATTGTTGATGATGATGTGGATCGTTCCACCCGTGCGGTAGCCCTTTAGATCTGCAAGGTTCAACGTCTCCATCACGATGCCCTGGCCGGCAAACGCTGCATCACCGTGCAAGAGAACAGGCAGGTTGCGGTCTACAACTTCGTCTCGCGGAGTACCTGATCGATCCCGCATGATGTCCTGTTTTGCTCTAACGATTCCTTCGACAACCGGGTCTACAGCCTCTAGATGGCTGGGATTAGGCGATAACGTGAGGCGGATTTTCTTGCCGTTTGTTTCGCGGTCACCAATTGCTCCCTGGTGATATTTCACATCGCCTTCATCAGCCGGAAACTCGGGATGCACAGAACCTTCAAACGAAGCAAAGATTCGTTCGCAGAACTTGCCGATGACGTTCGCCAGTACGTTCAGACGGCCGCGGTGAGCCATGCCAAGAGCTATATCTTCGACTCCGCGTCCGGCAGCTCCTTCGATCAATTGATCGAGCAATGGAATGATTGTTTCGCAGCCTTCGAGCGAGAATCTTTTTTGACCGAGGTACTTCGTGTGCAGAAATCGCTCAAACTGTTCAGCGGAGATCAGTTTCCAGAGAAGTTGCTTTTTGACTTCTGCCGCTATGGGTTGAGGATCGACGAACTGGCGACGAATCTGTTCACGAATCCAGGTCTTCTGTTCTTTGCTTTGTATGTGCCTGTACTCAATGCCGACTTTTCCACAGTACGCACGCTGAAGAATGTCGAGTACCTCGCGCAGAGTTGCGCTTTCAGTGCCTGCCAATCCGCGGGTAATGAATTCGCGATCGAGATCCCAGATCGTCAATCCATAGGTTTCGATGTCCAACTCGGGGTGGTAAAGCAGCGGCATGGCGTGCAGCGGATCGATGTCGGCAATCAAGTGGCCGCGGACGCGGTACGCGTTGATTAACTCGATCACGCCGGCTTCTTTCAGAGTCTGCTCTCGCACCTGATCGGTTGACTCAAACAGAGGATTGCGATCGGTGTTCCAGCGGAAAGGAGCGTGAGCAATCCCCAGGTCAGAAAAAACGTCTTCGTAGAATTTGAACTTGCCGATGACGAGATCATGAACTCGCGCCAGGAATGCTCCGGACTCTGCACCCTGAATAATTCTGTGATCGTAAGTGCTACTGATGTTCAGTGCTTTGCTAATTCCGAGTTGCGACAGGGCCTCGGGAGCCATCGCCTGGTACTCAGCCGGATACTCAATTGCACCTGTAGCGACGATTAGCGATTGGCCCGCCATCAGTCGTGGAGTTGAAGCAACGGTCCCGATGGTGCCGGGATTGGTCAGGGAAATCGTTGTTCCTTGAAAGTCGGAGATCTGAAGTTTGCCGGTCCGAGCGCGCTTTATGACGTCGTCATAGGCTTGAAGGAATTCTGAGAAGCGCAGTTTGTTTGCATTCTTGATATTCGGAACCAGTAGCGTACGCGTGCCATCTTTCTTTTCCAGATCGACGGCGATGCCTAAGTTCACGCTCTTACGCCGCAGCCGAACCGGTTGGCCGTCATTCATCGCAAAGCCGTCATTGAGTTGCGGAAACTCGTCCAGTGCGCGCACGATGGCCCACGCGATCAGGTGAGTATATGAAGCTTTACCGCGATCGTTCTCAGCAAGATACTTGTTGATAATGCGTCGATGCTCGTCCAGCAGCTTTACCGGCACGCGACGCTGAGAAGTCGCGGTGGGAACTGAAAGACTCGCCTCCATGTTCTCGACGATCTTCAGTGCAGGACCGCGGATTGGAATTATTTCGGCGTCAGTTTCTGGAGCTGCGGTTGGCTGAGCAGGTGCTGGTGCCGGTGCTTTTTGAGCAGGAGTAGTTTCGGCGCGAACCGCAGCAGCCGTACCTGAAGCGTCACCCTGCGCTTTCGCGGTTGCTTCAGCCTGTTGCTTTCCGAAACCGTCTGCCGCAGGAGCAGCTGACGTCTCGCGAGCCGGCGGCGCTGTCGTCTCACGAGATGGCGCGGCTGCACGACCATTCTCAGCCACAGCGGCAGACGGCGCAGATCCGTCGCCGTCGCCAAGCAAATCCGTGAAATAACTGCGCCACGATTCGTCTACCAGTTCAGGGTTGGCGCGAAAACGGCTCAGTAAGCCTTCGACGTAAGTTGCATTCGGGCCGAAGTCTTCGGCAATTAGTTCTGAGATATCGAAGTTTTTAGTCTGAGCCAATCGAGATCACTCCAAGTGTCAAGCGTCAATGTTGAATTATTGCTTTTGGTCATTAGACTATCACCTTCGCACCCGCTTTGCACTTGCGTCCATGTGTTCGTGTAGTGTACTGAGTCCATACCTGACTGCCGAGTAACGATGCTGGAGACAATATGACGGAACAAACACCGGAACCGCGTACGAGAGTTAGAACCATAGTTGTATTCTCAATGCTGTTCGCGATCTTTGGAGCGCTTATCGTTCTCGCGTACTTCACGACGTTTTCGCGACCTGTGACAACTGTTATCCTGGTCCGCCACGCAGAGAAAAATATCGAACCCGAGAATCCTAATCCGAACCTTAGTCCGGCTGGTCAAACGCGCGCTCAGGAATTGGTGAGACTCCTGAGACAGTCCGGCCTAACGGCGATCTACGCGACTCAATATGTTCGGACACAACAAACAGCACAGCCGCTAGCGAGCGCTTTGGGCATTCCGGTGACGCAAGTGGATTCCAGGAACACGGATGAAGTGGTAAGGCAAATAATGAACACTCACCGTGGCGGCACAGTCTTTCTCGCAGGACATAACAATTCGGTGCCCGCGATTATCAAGGCCCTCGGCGGTGGCGAATACCCAGTGATACCGGAAAACGAATACGACAACATGTTTGTCGTGACCATCTACAGGTACGGGAAAGCAAAGACAGTTCAACTCAAGTACGGCAGTCCCATTCCGGCAGAAGGCAACCAGCAAATGCTCGTCAAGCCGTGAAGAAGCTGAAAGAGGCTTTTGCCTCAGAGTTGATAATAGAAGCGACGCGTAGCGTCGCATCGATTTTAGCCCGGCCTTTTAAGGCCGGGTTAGACGACCGACCGTTAAGATGTGCGTCGCGTAGCGACGCAGTGAACAGCGTATTCGGCGCAAATCATCGCGTCGCTGACGCGACGCGGCCAAATTGAAACGTCGTGCTGATTCCCGGCCTTGAAAGGCCGGGCTAACATCACTGCGACGCTCCGCGTCGCATCCCTCATTCACTTTTGAGGCCAGATATGAGAAGACAAGAAAGAATCGAGAAGGCTTCTGTCACGAACGGCTTTGACAGGCGGAAGTTTGTAAAGCTTTTGCCGGCGTTCGGGGTCGCAGCGGCAGTTGCTCCGCACGTGGGTATAAACTCCGGCGCACAAACGCCTTCTCCATCGCCTACACCGACGCCCTCACCTTCTCCATCGCCCTCTCCAGCGCCTTTGCGAGTGACCAAAGAGATGCTCCGCGGCGCAGAGCAACTATTCGGCATTGAGTTGACTGACGCGCAGAAGCAGATGGCGCTGCGCAATGTAGATACAAACCTCGAGCGCTACGAAACGCTGCGGAAAATAGATATTCCACTCGACACTGAACCTGCCACACTCTTTCGACCAGCTCTTCCGGGAAAGACATTCAGTATCAAAGCTTCGAAGTTTCGATTAAGCAAAACCGCAGCCCCTAAATTTGCAGCGATTGAGGATTTGGCATTTGCGACAGTGCCACAACTTGCCGAACTGATACGCACGCGCCGGGTTTCTTCAGTTGAGCTCACCAAAATGTATCTTGCACGTTTAAAGCGTTATGGCCCGAAACTGTTGTGCGTAGTCACGCTCACCGAAGATCTGGCCTTGAAACAAGCTGCAGACGCTGACGCAGAGATTAAACGAGGTAAATATCGTGGTCCATTGCATGGCATTCCGTGGGGCGCGAAAGATCTGTTCGCGACAAAGGGAATAAAGACGACTTGGGGCGCCGAACCGTATCGCGATCAAGTAATCGATTACGACGCAACCGTAATCGAGCGATTGAGGGAAGCCGGCGCGGTCCTTGTGGCCAAGCTATCGATGGGTGCGCTGGCCCAGGGTGGCCGATGGTTTGCCGGAATGACGAGAAACCCGTGGCAGGTTGAGGAGGAACGAACTGGATCGAGCGGTTCGTCAGCCGGACCCGGTTCAGCCACAGCAGCGGGACTGGTGGGCTTCTCGATTGGGACTGAAACTTTGGGCTCGATCGTTTCGCCTTCCGCTCGAAACGGAGTTGTAGGACTGCGACCAACCTATGGCCGTGTCAGCCGTTATGGCGCGATGGGTTTGAGTTGGACCATGGACAAGATTGGACCAATGTGTCGCGGCGTTGAAGATTGTGCTGCGGCGTTGCACGCCATTTATGGACCAGACGGAAAAGACCTGACGGTTGGAGATGTGCCCTTCAATTGGGCGCCCGATATGCCGTTGGCGCAGATGAAAATCGGATACGTCAAAACTGAATTCGATCAGCAGCAGGATGCAGAGCGAAAAGCAATCTATCAGGCTGCGCTTGATGCACTGAAAGCGGCTGGCGCGAATCTTCAACCGATTGAGCTGCCGAAATTCTCGACTGCCGCTTTACGCATAATCCTCGTGGCAGAAGCAGCAACTGCATTTGACGACATCATTCGCAACGGAGCGATCAATCAACTCTCTGGGCAGGAACCGGGAGACTGGCCCAACACTTTTCGCAGCTCGCGATTTATTCCGGCGGTCGAGTACATCCGGGCGCAACGGGCTCGGACTTTGTTGATGCGCCAAATGGATGCGTTGATGGAGAACTGGCATGCGTTTGTTTCTCCGGCGCCGGGAAGCGCCAGCCTTTTAATCACGAACCTTACGGGTCATCCGGCAGTGTGCGTACCGTGTGGATTTATAAAAGGATTGCCACAGGCAATCATGTTTACGGGCAGGCTGTACGATGAGGGGTCGCCGTTGCGTGTGGCTCTGGCTTACGAACGCGCAACAAAGTGGCACACCATGCACCCAAAAATGAATTGGGCTTAGGCTTCAATTTGTTTATGCCCTTTCTGCCCCAAGGGTTTGAGTAAGTTGAGAGCCTGCGAAGCAGGCGAAAGCATAGAGCGTGGGGCGTAAACCCCAGGAAAACAGCCGCATCAATATCAGCGAGCGTTTTTTATCGTTTTATTCCTAGGGCTCACGCCCTAGGCTCTATGCTTTCGCCTGCTCCGCAGGCTCTAATAAACGTGGGAGGTCCAATACTAACGCGACGGTGCCGTCGCGTAGTTCTGTTGCTCCCGCGATACCGGTCCAACGCGCGGCGTGACGGCCAAGACTCCTGACTAAAATTTCTTCGGTTCCTTGCACAGCATCGACAATAAGGCCAACTCGCTTTTGCGAGTTATTACTCTGCAAAATTTCGCAAGTCACGACTTGCATCAGATCGTCACGACGTCCACTCCGTTCCTGCCCCAACAAGTCCTCCAAACGAATCAACGGCATCTCATCATTCACTCCCTCGATGACTTGATCCGAATCAATGCAATAAGCACGGCCACCAACTAAAACTATTGTCGCCTGCATCAACGCGACCGTCACCGGCAAGCGCATCTCGAACGTGGCGCCTTTCCCCAACTCACTGCGAACGCGAACCTGACCGCCGGCTTGTTCCACTGCCGTCTCCACTATGTCCAAGCCAACGCCGCGACCTGAAACGCTCGAAACTGAAGACAAAGTCGTAAATCCCGGACGAAAGATCAGCCGCAAGCTTCGTTCAAGATCTACACGCGTTGTCTCATCGATGATCCCCATTTGACGCGCTGCTTGATACACAAGCTCGGGGTCAACTCCGCGGCCGTTGTCCGTCACCCGCACGCATGTTTGTCCGCCTTCATTAATTGCTTCGATAAGAACCTGGGCGTGCTTTCTTTCTTCGGCCTCCGACGCGCCAAATGCAGCGCCATGGTCCACAGCGTTGCGCACTAAATGAATCAGCGGATCACGAATCGTGTCGCACAATAGCCGGTCGAGCCGGAGATCCTCGCCCGTGATTCGGAAATCAACTTTCTTGTTGCTCAGCCGCGCCGCAGCTCTACCGGCTCGCGCGGCCCTTTTAAGTACTGGACCAGCGGAAACCATGCGCAAATCGAGCAACTCCTTTTCTACACTCAGAAAGGAGCGTCTGATCTGCGCGTCAAGATCTTTCAGCTCGCGTTGATCACCAGGTGCTTGAATTAATGCCAAATCAATAGCCTGAGTCGTAGTCCGAAATAGATCATGTGTGTT
>DATEDU010000377.1:0-27629 GCA_035281525.1 Pyrinomonadaceae bacterium
AGCGTGCAAAGCCTAAAAAGATTTGCGCTCGACGATCTTGCAAAGCGTTTTCAACGGCTGGTGAATTTAAGACGTCACCTCGCTCATGCCGGACAAAGGTTTCGAAAGTATTTCGAGGACGACCCAGCAACGAGAGCTCAAACCGGTACGCCGCATACTCCGTCTCCACTACGCAAAGCCAATTGAAAGGATTGGCAAGAGTTGGCATCGCCGCGATGTCCGTGACGCTCTCTCCATTTTGTGTGGCAATTGCTCGCGCTTGTTCGTGCAATTCGCTCACGGCAGCGCGGTGAAGAATTGCCAACGTTCCGATGTAAACGGCTACAACTGCAAATGCAGTAAGACCAATCCGATTCCCCCAGCGTTGGGCTGCTTTAAGCTTGACCGAGATTGCCAGTATGGAGAGTCCGGCGACCCAAAACACAGGCAATAAAGCACTGGTTTCCACTCCCCGACTCCTGGGTCCAGCAAGCACCAGCATCGTCAAGACAACGGCGAGTGCTGCCCAAAACAAGATTTGCTTTTTTGACTTCGCGGTTAATAAAAAGCCCGCGCCGCCAAACATCACCCACATGAACGGGTCAATAATAAAAACCAAGTCACCGTAAAACCATTGTGCGTTCCAGGGCAGCAACGGCCTGACTCCATAGTTATTCGTCCAATCGAGCAGCGGGTGAGTTGCGCTAACGATCAGCGACGCGATCAGGAGTCCTTTCAATTTGATCGTCGGTGCACGCTTGCGGAGTTTTGCGATGAGGCGATCCACGCCGTAAAAGACTAAGGGGATCAGTACCGCGAGCGTCAGAGTGCCAACTACCGAATGCGTGATGCCGCGATGATGATGGAGATATGTCCAGCGATCTCCGAATAAGAGAACGACAAGATCCGAGTCGGGAGAGTTAGCAGCAATAATGCTGCACAAGGTGGTGTGACGTGATAGTTTTTCTAATCCGGCTTTTGAAGCTGCCAGCCCAACGAGCGAATGAGTAAGATTGTCCACTTAGAAAGTAATTCCAGCCCCAGGCGCGTCCGGTGGCAATTGAGCAAAGCGGTCCGGATCGATCTTCTGTAACTCTCGCGAAGCTTCGCGGGCGGCCGCCGATTGTGGCAGTGGGGAGCCGTCACTATCTTTTGCTTTACGCGCGGTATCGACGATCTGGAACAAGATGTCCGCAGCCTCTTTTTTCTTGTCTTGTTTTTCATAGACAAGGGCTAAGCGCAGATTGGCGGTCTCGGTCGTGACCAACGGATTATTTTGACTTGCCAGCTCGCGATAGATCTGCGCAGCTTCCTCGTACTTCGCGTCGTTCTCATACGCTTGCGCCAAAGCAAACTTCGCGAGCGTAGCAATGTCCCGATTGCTGCTCCTGCTTATTTCCGTCAGTTCGTTAACCGCCTTGTCGCGTTCAAGGTAGAGCCTATTTGTGGCAATAAAAAACCGGGCTTCCGTGCGGTATGGATCGCCATACTTGGCCGCGACCTTCTCAAATTCTTCGATTGCCTTTTGGGCTCTTTCACGTTCCGTTGCATAACTGGTCAAGGACGGATCGAGGCCCGGGGTAGATGCCACGGGTGTGCTGGCAATGGTTATGGCGCGTCCCAGAGCTCGGCGCGCTTCATCGGCTTTTCGGTTTCTCCAGCTAACAAACATACCGATGAGCACGGCCGCCAGGACCACGCCAACGATGCCGTACAGGATCGTTTTTCCACGACCTTCGAGTCGGTTTCCTAAACGATCAAAAAGGCCAATCGTTGTGTCGCGAAACCGGTCATGTTGCAGTTCACGTGCGCGCTTTTTCTTGTATCGAGCCACTGAATTCCTTCTCGCAAGTCACTATAGTTAATTGCGTTCTTCTGAGTGTATGATAAGCGAAACCAGCACTCTAATGGTCGCCGGGAAACCTTGTCAAGCTAAGGTTTCTCCTATATTTCGGCGGCGGACGCTGAGAGTGAAGGCGCGCGTTCAAGCATTTTGAAAGGCAGACTGCGTTGCGAGATTGTCGGGAACAAATTCAGCTATGGCGGTGTCTAACGACTCGCCTGTCTGGGAATGGGCCCGGGCTATTAGCGAAAACGATTCCTGCCCCAGGGGGTAAACCGTGAGCTACGGCGAGCCAATAGCCCTGCGTGGGCAGCTGGATCTGGAGCAGGTTGCATCGGCACCCTCGGCAGAGCCGCGGATATCCGAGACTCAGTTCATTGAAAGACTTAAGAAGGGTGACGCGATTGCGTTCGAGCAGTTGGTGGCTGACCGTTCCGGCGAGATTTACGGGCTGCTCTACCGGCTGACTGAAAACACGGAAGAAGCTCGCGACTTGACGCAGGAAACGTTCTTGAGGGCTTTTCAGAACATCGAGCACTTTCGCGGCGAGGCGGATCTTCGGACGTGGATTTACCGCATCGCGATTAACCAGGCCAGGAATCGCTGGCGGTGGTGGCGTCGACGAAGGCGCGACGTGACCGTCTCGCTCGATGCCGCGCAGGGTCAAAACAATAAGCCGCTGGTCGCGACGCTGCGAGCAGATCGCAGTGAAACGCCCGAGCAGAAAACTTTGTCGCACGAGCGTGAACGAGCCTTAAGAACGGCGTTGAAGAGCCTGCGTCGCGTTTACCGAGAGACAGTGATACTGAGGGATATCGAAGGATTGACTTATGAAGAGGTTGCGGACGCGCTTGAAATAAGCGTCGGGACTGTTAAGTCGCGATTAGCGCGAGGCCGCAGAGAGTTGCGGAAGAAGTTGGAAGGATCTTTGTAATTGCCGATTGCCAATTGCCAATTGCCGATTGAACGGTTTGGCAAGCGCATCGCGGCCTTTTATCAATCGACAATTGGCAATTGGCAATCGGAAATGATGGGATGGCTGACCCGCCCCGGCTCACAACAACTCGGTGCCAAATGGGTCGAAGTGACGACACGGCGGGCACAAGGCGTCGGCTGATTGAATGATGAAGGCGAATTTGAAAACGTGGCCAGCAACACCCGTTGAAGCATCGCTGGAAATCAGCAATCGGTTTTGGTCTTGCACTTTGTCGGAGTTGCTTCCTGTAAACAAGGGAGCAGCCGGGGTCGGCCAGCCATCCAACCCATTGCCGATTGCCCATTGCCCATTGCCGATTAGAATCTAGGGCTAAGCTGAGCGGCAATTCTGAGGAACTTGCAATTGGCAATTGGCAATCGGCAAATGGAAATGACTTATGTCGTGCGAAGAAATTAAGAACTCGCTTTCGTCTTATGTCGATGATGCTTTGACTCTGCCTGTACGGGTAGCGGTTGATGAGCATCTGAATGTGTGTCCAGTTTGTCGTGCCGAAGTCGCACAGTTGCGCGCACTCACTCGCGAATTGAGTGCGTTGGCCAGGCCTGTTCCACCGGTAGATCTCGCTTACGCGATAAATGACGCACTCGCTATCGAAGCTGCCGCACGCCGGCAAAGTCCGAAGATTCCGTTCGCTGATCGTCTGGCTCGTTTTCTCGAACCACGCCTGATGCCTTACAGCGTCGGCTCCTTTGCATCTGTAATTCTGTTTGTTGCGATGTTTGCCGGACTGCGACCGCACTTCATCGCCCTGCAGGAAGCTGCCGCGCAAAGCTCGGCTGTTTATGTGATACCCGCCACGTCTGCTCACGACCTTACGAAGCCCGTGAACCTGCAGGATTTCGCGGCCAGCCGCGCGCCTTACGCCGAGCAGTCGCCGACTTTGAATCCTAAAGGCGCTCTCGCAACCCTGACTAGCGCATATGCGAATCCGCGCCCCGATCGGTATGAGGATGCTGATGACATGATTGTCGTCGCTGATGTGTTTAGCAATGGAGCCGCATCTCTTGCCGATGTGGTGCACCCTCCTCGCAACCGCAAGATGCTCAGTGACTTTCAAACGGCGCTGCGCCAGGACGCCGCGTTCGTTCCCGCGTCAATGGACCGACGGCCGGACACGATGAGAGTTGTATTCAGTGTCCAGAAAGTCGACGTCCGCGAGCGTAACTTCTAATTCGACCGATCTGTCGCCTTACAGTACAAGGACGATCCACGAAATATCACGAAAATTCACGAAGAAAGGCTTCGTGTTTTTTAGTGTGGTTTAGTGGATCGTCACGCTTGACGCACCGAATTCTGCATGTTAGCTTGCGACTTCATCGTTTTTCTTACTGCTTTTTTAGTATCGGATTCAGCTGCGGATCCGTTTGACGGGCATGACTGCGCCAGCCTTGGAACTGAAACAGACACCTCTCAACGCCATGCACCGCCGCATGGGTGGTCGAATGGTTGACTTCGGTGGCTGGGACATGCCAGTTCAGTACCCCGCGGGGACAATCGAAGAACACTTGCGCACTCGCACGCACTCCGGCCTCTTCGACGTTTCGCACATGGGCGAAATCGCCGTGACTGGACCTGCCGCTATCACCTTCATTAACTACGTAACCTCAAACGACACTTCAAAGTTGGTTGACGGCCAGGCTCAGTACACCGCTTTGACTACTCCCAACGGGACAGTGATTGACGATTTACTCGTCTACCGTTTCGGTCCCGAGAAGCTCATGCTTGTCGTTAATGCCTCGACGACTGACAAGGACTGGAACTGGATCACTTCGCATCACGGCAGCCACGACACGGAACTCCAAAACGTGAGCCGTGATTATTGCCAGCTCGCTTTGCAAGGTGCCGATGCGCAGCAAATCCTTCAGAAACTGACGGAGTTGCCGCTTGGCGAAATCAAGTACTACCACTTCCGCGAAGGCCAGGTCGATGATGTGCCGGCGATAGTCTCCCGCACTGGCTACACAGGTGAAGATGGATTTGAAATCTACGCGGCCGCGGACCAAGCTGAAAAACTTTGGGATAGACTGCTCGATGCAGGCAATTTCGGCTCGTCTGAAGGAGTGTTACCTTGCGGATTGGCCGCTCGTAACACTCTCCGGCTCGAAGCCGCGATGGCTCTTTATGGACATGAAATCGACGAGACCACTACTTTGCTCGAAGCGAATCTCGGCTGGATATGCAAACTCGACAAGGATGACTTTATTGGTCGCGACGCGTTGTTGAAGCAGAAACAGGAAGGACTAAAGCGGCGACTGATTGGGTTCGAGATCACCGAACGCGGTATTGCTCGCGATGGTCAGGACGTGCTGATCGATGGCACCGTTGTCGGAAAGGTGACGTCTGGAAGTCCTGCGCCGTTTCTGAAAAAGAATATTGGAATGGGCTACATTCCCACCGAGTTTGCGCACGAGGGTCAAAAGATTCAGATCGACGTGCGCGGAAGGCCGGTTGAAGCACAGGTTGTTAAGACGCCGTTCTATAAGCGCAAGAGCAAATGATTTCGGTCTTGGGTCTTTGGTCTTAGGTCTTTGAACTTTGAGCTTGGTACTTTGAGCTTTGAGCATAGTGCAAAGTACAAAGTTCCAAGCACAAAGACCTAAGACCAAAGACCGAAGACGATTTATATTGGAGGAACTATGGCAAACGTTCCAGAGGATTTACACTACAGCAAAGATCACGAATGGGTGCGTGTCGATGGCGGCGTAGCTGTTGTCGGCATCACCGATTATGCGCAAAACTCACTCGGGGATGTCGTGTATGTCGAGCTGCCGAAGCCGAATGATGAGTTTGCCCAGAATGAATCTTTTGGCTCCGTCGAGTCGGTAAAGGCTGTGTCCGAAGTTTTCTCACCCGTCTCGGGAACGATCGCCCAGGTCAATGAAAGTCTCAATGACGAACCAGAAAAGGTCAACGCAGATCCATATGGCGAAGGTTGGATGATTCGAATTCGCATGTCGAGCCCTGGCGAGGTCGACAGCCTTTTGACAGCAGCAGAATACGAAGATTTCACGAAAGCTGAGACAGAGTAGACTTGCGCTATATTCCTAACTCGCCTGAAGAACGGGCCGAGATGCTTCACCGTATCGGCCTCGGGTCAGCCGCAGACCTCTTTGAAACAATTCCTGAAGACGTACGCCTTAGACGTCAACTCAATACTCCCGCTGCGCTTTCGGAAATTGAACTGTTGGCTCGCTTCGAGCGCATGGCGGCACGTAATGCCGCAGCCCGGCGCTCCAGCTTCATTGGCGCCGGCGCCTACAATCATTACAGCCCCACGATCGTCGACCACATCATTTCACGATCGGAGTTTTTCACTGCATACACTCCATACCAACCGGAGATCTCACAAGGCACGCTGCAAGTGATCTTTGAATTCCAGACTCTGGTTTGCCAGTTAATGGGCATGGAAGTGGCGAACGCATCGATGTATGACGGATCGACCGCGCTCGCAGAAGCGGTGCTGATGGCCGAACGCGTAACTAAACGCTCAAAAGTGATCGCGTGCGGAGCTATCCATCCGGAATATCTTGAAGTAGTGAACACGTACGTGCAGCACGCAGGTATTGAACTAAAGCACATCGAATTCGATCCCTCCACCGGCTGCGTGCCCTCGAACGTTGAGCTTGACGATACCACTGCGGCGATCGTCGTTCAGTCGCCGAACTTCTTTGGTTGCATCGAGGACGTTGCGGCTTTGGCCGAGCAGGCTCATGCGGCCGGCGCACTTCTAATCGTCGCAATCACCGAAGCGATCTCTCTTGGCTTGCTGAAGAGTCCGGGAGCTTGCGGAGCCGACATCGTAATTGCCGAAGGACAATCGTTTGGAGTTCCCCTTTCATTTGGTGGTCCTTACGTTGGTTTGTTTGCAACGCGCGAAAAATATGCGCGACAGATTCCTGGGCGGCTGGCGGGTGAGGCATTTGACAAACAGGGCCGGCGGGGTTTCGTGTTGACGCTGGCGACGCGCGAGCAACACATACGGCGAGAAAAGGCGACCTCAAACATCTGCACGAACGAAGGCTTAATTGCGCTTGCCGCCACGGTCTACATGGAAACAATGGGCCGTCGGGGACTTCAGGAGGTAGCGCAACAGTGTGCTCAGAAGGCGGACTACGCCGCGCGGCGCATCGCTGAAATCGACGGGTTTTCCCTTCCGTTTGCTGCACCTAAGTTCAATGAGTTTGTTGTTCGCGCGCCGATACCAGCCGTTGATCTGCTTTCACGTCTGGCGTCCGAACGGAACATCAACGGAGGATATGCGCTTTCCCGCTACTTTGCTGACCGGCCAAACGACCTGTTGGTCTGCGTTACAGAGATCAACACACGCGCAGAGATTGATGATTTGGTAAACGGGCTCGCTGCTATCGTGACGTCCCCGAAGCACACTGAATAATGGATTCAACCAATATCACAAAAGTCACTTCGCACATCAGCTCGAATGAAGCTCTGATCTTTGAGCGTTCGCAGCACGGAAGAGTGGGCTACCGCTTGCCGCCTCTCGATGTCGATGAGCGAGCAATCGACGAAGTCATTCCAAAAGAGTTTCAGCGTGACGACGATCTGGAAGGCGTGCCGGAGGTGAGTGAGGTCGACGTCATTCGTCACTTCATTCGCATGTCCACCTGGAACTATTCCATCGATCTTGGAATGTACCCGCTCGGCTCATGCACGATGAAATACAACTCTCGCCTCAACGAAAAGGTCGCGCGCATTGCCGGGCTTGCGAATCTCCATCCTCTGTCGCCGGAACAGGACGCGCAGGGTGCTTTGCAGGTTATCTACGAACTCCAGCAGCATCTCGCAGAGATCACGGGCCTGCCGGGCGTTTCCTTGCAGCCCGCTGCCGGAGCTCATGGGGAAATGACTGGCGTCATGATGATCCGGGCGTTCATTGATGCTCGAGATGGAGCTGGAGCTTCAGCTCAGCGCCGCACGATGTTGATTCCCGATTCGGCCCACGGGACAAATCCCGCATCAGCACATCTCTCTGGTTTTTCCGTGAAGACGATCCGTTCAACCACGGAAGGTCTGACCGATCTCGAGCACCTGAAAGAGATGTGTGCTGGCGGAGACGTAGCGGGCTTCATGCTGACGAACCCGAACACCCTCGGCCTCTTCGAGAAGAACATCAGGGAGATTTGTCGAGTGGTCCATGAGGCAGGCGGCCTTGTTTACATGGACGGCGCCAACATGAATGCGCTGGTTGGAATTGCGCGTCCCGGCGATATGGGCGTTGACGTAATTCATCTCAATTTGCACAAGACGTTTTCAACTCCACATGGTGGTGGCGGTCCTGGGTGCGGACCGTGTTGCTGCACCAAAGAGTTGGAACCGTTTTTACCCGTGCCGCGCATTGTGACGGACTCCAGTGGGCGCAGCTACAAGCTTGATTTCGACCAACCGCAATCTATCGGACGGGTTAAAGCCTTCTTCGGCAATTTCGGCATGATGGTGCGGGCGCTAGCGTACATTGAGACGCATGGTTTCGATGGTCTGCGTGAGGCTACTGAGACTGCGGTACTAAATGCTCGCTACATCGCGCATGGTCTGACGAGTGATTACGAGAAGCCGTTCGATGCGGCGCCCATGCACGAAGTCGTTTTCACCGACAAGCGGCAGTCGCGAAAAGGTGTGCACACATTGGACATAGCCAAGAGACTGATTGATTACGGTTTTCACCCGCCGACAATTTACTTCCCTCTGATCGTGCAAGGTGCGATGTTAATTGAACCCACCGAGTCAGTCGGGCATCAAGAGCTCGATCAATTCATTGCGGCAATGCGTTCGATTGCGCGTGAGGCTGCAGAAGATCCTGACCTCGTGTTGAATGCTCCTCATTCAACGAGGATTGGAAGGCTTGATGAGGCCGCGGCGGCGCGCAAGCCAGTCTTACGATGGAAACCTAAACAAGCGGCCAGTGCGGGTTAGCCTGTTAAGCTTCCCAGCGTTCACTCATGCCGTTCTGTGCTGCGAGAGTTTTTCCTTCGGAAGGCACCTTCAATAGAGCCAATCTCTCAACGACGCGGCCGTTGATGATGTGTTCTTCTACGATTTCCGGCACATGCTCGGCGCGCACTTGCGCGTACCAGATGCCGTCGGGATAGACCAAGACAGCTGCGCCAATTGCACAAAAGCCTACGGAAGACGACTCGGAGAGAACCACCGATCCTCTTGGGTTCTTTCCCTTGGCTGCTTTGCCGAAGAGCAGTCCACGCGAGTGAAGTTCGTGTTCGAAGGCGTCCTTGACTGCTGCGCTGTCGACTGCTGAGCAGGATGTTCCGGTGCATACAAATATGTGATGCCGGATGGGCGCCGTCGTAATCGGCGCCAACCCCTCCAACCTCGCCCTATCTGTCGTTGATTCCTTTTCTCCCATGCTTCCCAAAACTCTAACGGTTCAACTCAACCTTTAATCTGCTTGACTCGCGACTTAAGAATTCCTCCACGTAATAGCCTTTCCTCACGCATAACGTACAAAATGTAAACGCTGGTATCCTCTTGGCGATAGAAGATTCGGCATGGAGGCTCAATGATTTGCCGGTACCTCCAGCCCTTAAGTTCTCTTATTTTTGAACCGCTGCGAGGATGCTCAACGTGATGAAATACTTTTCGGACCAGCCGCTTCGCGGCGGCCGGATTCTCCAGCGCGATGTATTCAGCGATCGCATCCAAATCACTTAACGCCGCGTGAGTCCAGACTATTTCAACCATCGCGCCATGCGACGCCGGGCCTGCGCTTGAGAAACTGTGCGCCTTTCTTTAACGTCCTTCTCTCCTCGCGCAATTCCCTCGAGTATGCTCATACGGGCCTGTAGAGATTCATACGTTTCCACATCGACCAGATAAGCGGTTGGGACGCCGCGCTGTGTGATTAGAATCGGCTGCTTGCTCTTCTCCAACTCGGAAAGAAGCTCCGTGGTTTGACGTTTTAATGTGCTGACTACTTCGGTTCGCATGAAGTGATACTAGAGTAACAAACCATGACCTTGCAATAGGACGAAAGCACATTTTTAAGACTGACGCCCCCCGGACCGATGAACGAATAAGGAAATGCGAAAACTCTTTTGCTAACTTGTAAATACACATTGTAAAATGCACACGTTGAGGGCAACCGCTCTCGGGTCCTTCAAGCTTTATGGCGACCGGCCTCGTTATCCACATCTCCTCCGGGGAAAATAAGCACACCGAAGTGCTGACCGACGAGCGCATCCGAATTGGCGGCTGCGACGACTGCGTCTTGCGACTCCGGATGTCGGACCTCCCGAAAGGGACTAACCGCGACAGCCTGATACTGGAACTCGCGCGTACTGACGGTTTTTATCGCGTTGCCGGGTTCGATGACTCCCTGGATCTGCAACTAAACGGTCAGCGGCTGGTAAAAGACACCGAGATTCACGATGGCGACGAACTCAGGATCCTGCCGTCCAGCCTGGCGCTGCAATTCTTCCCGATTCGCTCCCTTCCGGCCGTTGTGAACAGTTCGCGCGAGGCAGTAGTGGCGCCGTTCATCGAACAAGCGGCAATTGAATCCGCTGCTACCGCGAGACGTGACGATGCCAAAGTCTTCCTGCGCGAATTCACGCGAGAGCTAGTGCGTGAGATCAACCCCAGCACCAAGCTAATTGTCCTGGCTATCGCCGTAGCCCTGGTTGGCGGCATCCTCTATCTCGGTTTCTCGATGTACAGCGAGATGAAGAGGGCCCGCGACGCCATCGCTCAGCATAACGCCCAGCTGAAAAAAACTCAGGAAGAAGTTGCTAAAGCTAACCAAAATCTCACGAACCTCGGTCGTTCAAACGAGGAGATTCGGAACAGCCTTTCGCTCGCTGTAAAACTGAGGAGCGACTACGGCAGCGGAGTCTGTTTGATCGCGGGTTCGTTTTACTTCGTCGAGCCCTCCACCGGCCGGCCACTGCGCTACCCCGAAGCACAGGTAAATGAGAGCGGTATTGCAGTGCAGTCGGGCGGCGATCCGCAAGCGCTCACACCTGAAGGCAAAGCGGCGATTGCAGAGTTTGAGTTCGTTGGTACTGGATTCTATGTCGGTGACGGCTTCGTCGTTACGAACCGTCACATTGCGCAGCCATGGCAGGCGGACGATCGAGCTCAGAGTCTGACCAGCACCGTTAGAGGACAACCGCGGCTCAAAAAGCTGAACGCATACTTCCCTGATCATTCGCAACCGATTCCACTCAAGTTCAAGCTTGCAGCACAACGCGACGATCTCGCTGTCTGTGTTCTGGAAATCAAGGATAGTCCGACCAACATTCCCACGATACCTCTCGAGGAAGATGAAAACACAGTGGAAGTCGGAAAGACGGTTGTCATGATGGGTTACCCAAACGGGCCGGATCGACTGCTCGCGTTGCTTGACGACGCAGAGTCGCGCGGGATTCAGCAACGGTATGGCTCGCTCGATTCCCTGCTTGGCTACCTCGCCGAAAACAGACGCATCCAGCCGCTCACGACACAAGGAAACATTACGGATCTCGATGTGCGGCGCATCGCTTACGACGCGCGTACGGCTGAAGGTGGATCGGGAGCGCCGCTCTTTGGTCCCTCCGGCCGCGTGATCGGGGTAAATTTCGCCGTCTTTACTGAAAGCCAGGCGTCAAATTTCGCTGTTCCCATTCGTTATTGCCGAACGTTACTGGGACGAGCGGGATGGACTGCTCCTGTGCAAAAAGAAACAACTGATTCAGACTCCTCAAGTTCGCAAGAAAACTCACACGCCTCCGCGCCAGATTAATCTTCCTCTTGCCTGCCAGAATCGGAACACTTTGGATGTCCGACAAGCTTTAGCTTATCGAAGCGCGATCCGACAAACTGAAGGTAGCGGACAAGCGGCAACGGTTAACTTAAGTTGCGGCATCGGATGCATTGTTACAATCCGATTTCTGAACTAACGGCATGAATAAAACTGCTCCATTGAATTTAGACTGATGGTATATTGGTTGGGCCAGCCCCTTCGGCACAGTGGTTGCTGAAGAAAGTTGGCTGTTTTATTAAAAGAACAAGCCAAGGTCTGAACAATGCGCCGTAAGCGTGGCGCAAACAAGGAATCCCAAAGCCGTTTGAAAGTCATCAAGTACCAAAGCAGCATGAGCCTTCGCCCTCAGGGAGGTTTAATGAGCAAGCGCTACTTAAGCTGTCTTCTCCTCTCCATTGCTTTCGTTCTTTCCCCGTTAACACGAATAGCAGCAACGGCACAGGAGGCGACTCGCCAGGATCAGACGTCTGCGCAAAACCCAACCAATGAAATCCTGAGGCTTGAAAGAATCCCAATCGCCGGCGGCGCCGAGCTGATTACAATCCATGCGCGGCTCGAAGGTCTCGAAACTGGAACAGATCAAAACTGGATTCCGATGGTTAGTGTTCTGCGAGACACACTCGGTGACCTCTCTCCGGAAAATGATCGACTCCGCTATCTATGGCCGCTGACTTACACGCGTCCCACATTCAAACAACGTCTCGCCGGCGCCGTACCATTCTTCTATACGAGAATGGGGAACAAGCGGCCAACCGAAGGTAAAGTTCCGCCGCCAATTATGGATCTCGCAGCACCTGAGCGTCAGGTGTGGGAGAAGCTCTTTTGGACGGCGTTGAAGAATGTATTGCTTGATCCGTATGGCGCTCCGGTCAAGGCATCAACCGATTCATACCGCCGCAACATCACGGACTATCGCAAGTCGCACATCATCAGAGCGCTATCCGTCTTGTCGCTCTATCAAGCTCTGGATGGACCGGCCGCTTTTTCAGGTTCCGAGATGGGTGAGATTCAGGCGCGACTCCTGCTCACTGATAAAACGTTCGGTGGGTGGGTGGACGATTTAAACTTACAGCGATACTACGAACGGAAACGTACGGGCACTCGTGATGAGCGTGCTCATAATTGGGAATTACTACGCCAGCGCGCGGAAGCTGAATCGCTGTCCTTTGAGCCGCTGGAAATGCCTGATGGAAGCATGACGCACGCGCTCCTGTGGGTCGCCAAGCCTGACCTCGAAACCAAGAGAAACGCTCGTTACGACGGCCGTTTTCTAAACATTGCGGATCCCTGGTCCGATAAGCGTCTGGTGAACTGGAAGGGGTATGTCGAGACTCGGTATTTTGACGCCGAAAATCGGCCAGTCGCGGCGGATGCCGAAGGAGCACGGCCGGTGGAAATGATCCCGCTCGCCTTGTATGGTCTCGACAATCCGAAGATCCCAATGCTGTTGGTGGACTTCCGCGATACCTTGAATCCGAAAAGGCGAGAAATGTCTCGCCGCGTGCTGCAGGACGTCACGAGAAATGTTCTTTCAGTCTCGCGCTTTGGAAACCTGTCCTATTTTCTGGGCCGGACCGTGTTTGACTATGTGACCGGCAAACGAGGCATGGACCTCAATCAGCCGTCCCGTCTCAGAACGTATTCGCAACTCAAACTGTTGCTGGCGCTAAACGACTCTCTTAATCCGGAACTTCGCCAGGAAATCGATCACCGGTTAGAGAAAGTTTCGTTGAATCCTCTTGAAAACGACTTAGCGGTTGAAGCCAAGCTCGCAAAAACTCAGTACGACGCGCTAATGGCGTATGCTCAACAACCCGATGGCTTGGCGGCAAAGCTCGATCGCGATCGTCGATCAGAGATGGTGCCTCTCGAGCACAGCAAGAAGGAACGCGTTTTCCTCCGCGCGGCGAATATTCTTTCGTTCGGCATTTATAGTCACCGTGAAGAGTCGACTCCCGAATTGGAAGCCAGACTCGATGTAGCCCGGCGTCTCTCGTATCACACAAAATTTTTGCGGCAGGTCGCGAAATCAACGCCACAAATCGAGGTCGCCTGGAACCTCGAAGAAGTTCGACGCTCACTTCACTTTGTTGCGGAACATGGCGCCGCAGCCGATTCAGGCGCGGCCAGCGCTACCGGTAAGATTTTTACACGCACGGAGGATGCTGAAACTCGACGCGCTTGCCTCGATAGTCTTTCGCGAATGACAAGCCGAAAGGCAAGAAACGAGCTCCTCCGCCTTTCTCAGATCGCGACCTTGGATCCTGCCTGGAAGGAAATTGTGCTTTCGTATCTCGAGCCGAATAAGCCTGACGGTCTGGCCGCCTCTGCTGTAAAAGCAAGCGCAAATAGAGTCGAGCAACGGTAATGTTTACCCGGTTCCGGCATTGTGAGCGCATCTTCCTTCTGGTCGTTGTTACTTTCACTTTCCTGCTCTGCACTGTTCCGGCCTCTGCTCAAGTCAAGCGAGTCGTCATAATCAAGTGCGATGGACTTCCCCCCGCAATGGTCGATCGATTTGTACGCGACCGCGACGCACGCACGGGTAAGAGCCAACTTCCCTGGATCGATCACGTCTTCTATCAAGGCGGGACACGCCTCGCGAACTTTTACGTTCGTGGCATGAGTCTGTCAGCGCCTTCGTGGTCACTACTCGAAACCGGGCAGCATTTGCAGATCAAAGGCAACGTCGAATTTGATCGTTACACACTTCATACATACGATTATCTGAACTTCATTCCTTTCTACATGGCGCGAATCGGCGGAGTTCGCGTGGACATGCCTGCCGTTGAAGTGCTCGACGCCATGGGCACGCCAATGCTTACCGATGCGTTCGCTCATAATGAACGCTATGTCGGCATGTCGCTGTTTCAACGCGGCGGCAGATTAATAACGTTCCAAAAAAGTCTCGAGAACACTTTTAAGCGGCCGCCAAAGGAACTGCTTGACGAATGGACCATGGGCTTGAATCTCCGCGATTCAGTGCCGGAGCAATTGCTCAGGGACGTTCTCCTAAAGCTGGAAGATCAACAGGTGCGTTACGTTGAGCTGGTAATGCAGGATTTCGATCACGTTGGCCATCATAATAACGATCGCGAATCACACCTGGCTGTGTTGAAGCAAATAGATTTCACCATCGGCAGGATCTGGACAGCAATTCAAAAGACTCCGCTAGCTGATGAGACTGCTTTGATTCTGATTTCAGATCATGGCTTCAATACTTCGGAAGGGGTGTACAGTCAGGGTTATAACCTGGTGAAGTTGCTCGGCAGTCAGGCAGGTGGCGGCCATCATGTCGTGACGAAGCGGCGTTTACTGCTGGACTACTCGCTTAAAAGTATTTATCCCCTGGTGCCACTCATCACTTCAACGACGAAGGAGTCCTTCTACCTGAAAGGACAAAGTACGGTTTACCCGACGGCCTTGTTGGATTTTGACGGCAACGAGCGGGCTTCGATTCATCTGCGGGATAGCGATCTGAATTTGCTTCAGATTCTTTTCCAGGAATTACAGGGCAAACGCTTACAACCAGAGTTCCGTCGAGCTTTAACAGGTGCCTTTTTCGAGACTATCAACAATCGCCGTCGTGAGTGGCAAGAGAAACTCGACGAGCTGAACGAAGAGCTCGCAGTACTGCGCCGTCGGATCGAAGAGCAAAGAAAACTTTGGGAGGCGCAACCGAAAAAGTTCTCCAAAGAGGATCAGGCTGCAGGCCGCGATGATGAAGCTCGACGCATCTTTTCGCAGCTTGACAGGTGGATGGGCCAGGAAAAGCGGTACACCGAATATGCCGGCACTCTGGCAAATCTGCTGTCGCTTCGCGAGGAGAGCTTCGCACCAGGTCGGCTGAAGATTGCTGATCTCATTGGCAAGAATGCAATGGGCGAGCGAAATAGTATTTACGAACTCCAGAACTATGTCGCTGGAGTTGCGCCTGGAGGCTTTGTTCTTCAACCCAATGGCTCCTTGGACATGGAGAAGAGTTTCACTCGAGTCGACTACTTCCGCTTACTTCAGGGAGTGACAGTCAGGAACAACGTGCAGCGAGCAGTGAGCAATCAGCCTATAGACATGGTTGCGACGCGAATCTCCGCGGATTTGGTTCTCCCGCTATTGCCGGATAGAGGTATCAATCGGGACGTAGTTTGGGTGTACGGCGGGCCCGAAAAGCAGGCTTTGATTCTGTCTCACGAAGACGAAAAAGGACAGATGAGTTTTCGATACCAGCCGGTCAAGAATCTGACGCAGGACGCACAGGGACGCGTGCAGTTCGAGACCATCGGCTGGCAACCTGGCTTGCCTCTTCGAATATTCGAAGATAAAGAGTTAGCGATTCCGGCAGACCAGCGCGAAGCATGGCTGAGCCAGTGGCATACCGAACTTGAATGGCTCCACGCGTTGCATCGCACCGCATACTCAAACGGATTGATTGGACTGCACGAAGAGCTCGCTCGTCATCAACCAGACCATCTCTACCCTGACGAGGCAGGAATCTCGACGGATCAACGCGTCGCGCGCAGGTTCGTCACACGTCAGCGCGACCTCATTGAAACAGATCTCTTGTTGGTGGCGAACAATCATTGGAACTTCGACGTGCGCGGATTCAATCCCGGCGGTAATCATGGATCTTTTTTCCGGATCTCCACGCACTCGACTTTCATGATCGCCGGCGGCGAAAAAACTCGTCTTGCTCGCGCGGCTGTGATAGAAGAACCTTACGATAGCCTCAGTTTTGTGCCTACGGTGTTGGCTTTAATGGGAAACTTACGCGATGATAGCAATCCGGTTCCGGTGCTGTGGGATAAAGGATTCCGAAAGTTTCCCGGGCGTGTTGTGACAGAGCTCATTCCCGCGCGCGAGAAGCAAAGAATCGCTCTAACTGGAGCAAGTGCATCGCCTTGATTAATGCTGGAGAAGACCGAGTCGAAACCTGGCAAGACGAAACGTCAAATGCCCTCGCCGACGACTCCTCCACTCAGACCTCGCGCAACTCTCGCCGTTCACTAATCTGGCTTCAGGCGATTGCGTTCCTCTTAGGCATTGGCTTACTCATTTTTGTTGTTAACCGCGTTGGCGTCCAACCGATCTTTGATGCCCTCCTGCGGATTGGTTTCGGTTTCTTCTTCGTTCTGGCGATCAACGGCTCTCGCCATGTCTTTCGCACGATCGCGATGAGGGCCGCAGTACCAACGGAACACCGTCGCGTTACTTTTGTTCAAGCATTTGCAGCAAGGCTTGGCGGCGAGGCGATCAGCTTTCTGACTTTCACCGGCCCGCTGTTGGGGGAAGCAACGAAAGTTGCACTACTCCGGAAACGAATCCCGCTGACTTACGGCGTGCCGGCTCTCGTAGTCGACAACCTGCTCTACAACCTCTCCGTGGTGTTTTTCATTCTGAGCGGCGCGTGCGTGATGCTGCTCACTTATCAACTGCCGCGGGTCGTCTATTTCGTCCTCATAGGTATTGCGGTAGTGGCCGCGCTAGGCTTGCTTGCAGCCGTCCTGGCGGCAAAGCGTCGAATCATGCTCTTGAGCTGGATACTCGATCAGCTGGCGCAACTCAGGCTAAGTCCAAAGGTCTTGCTCAAGCGGCGGCACCACATCTCATATCTCGAATCGAAAGTTTACGATTTCTACAAACATCACCCGGCTGCATTCTTTGGGATGATCGGCTGCAACCTGTTGGCCCACGTGGCGAGCGTCGTTGAAGTTTACGTCACATTACGCATGCTGGGTTTATCACCGGGAGTCGCGCAGGCGTACATCATTGAGTCGCTGACTAAAGTCATTAACTTCGCATTCGCTTTTGTCCCTGGCACTATCGGCGTATACGAAGGCGGTACAGAGATAATTCTGCAGGCGCTCGGCTTCGCAGCTGCAACAGGAGTCGCACTGGCGCTGGTGCGTAAAGCCGGTATCGTTTTTTGGACCAGTATTGGACTTGTAATATTGACTTGGCGAACGTTGCCGAACGCCTGGGCAAGGTTGCTCGACCGCAGTCCCCGTTTGAGGAGAGTAATGGATAGCCTCGTGATCTCGAATATCGCGCACCGGCCGGCTCGTACGGCGGTTAGCATTCTTGGTACTGCGGTGGGAGTACTGTTGATAGTCTTCACGGTCGGATTGGCGCACGGCGTGATGTACGAACGCGGACGGCGCGAGGCAAACATTGGCGCCGAGATCATGATTCGCTCGTCAGGCTCGATGGGATTCTTTGGCTCTGCGCAGTTTACTGTACCTGTCTCTCGTGCTGCTGAGGTGGAACAAATCGAGGGTGTGCGAGCTGCGACACCGTTGGGCCAGTCGCTTGACCGCAGTGACCGAGGATTCGGAAGCCGTTTGATTGACGGCATTGAATTCAGTGACTATGCACAGCTGGCAGGATTGAGAATGAGAGAGGGCTCGCCTCTGACTGCCGGCGATCAAGCCATCGTCGATCCAGTGTGGCAGAAACAACGCAATGCAAAGGTCGGCTCAACTGTGCAACTTTATGAGCGTCCGTTCACGATCGTCGGTGTCTACGAACCGCCGGGCGGCGGCAGAATAAAAATCCCGCTCGCGACAATGCAAGATCAGGAAGGTGTCGAAGGCTTGGCGTCGGCAATTCTCGTAGCCTGCGTAGATCCGGCAAAGCAGGAAGAAGTCGCAGCGCGGATACGAGAACGGTATCCGGACGATCAAATCCTGTTCACGCGTGACTTGCCTGAAATCTATGCTTCTGGCGTGCCCGCACTCGATGTCTTCATCAAAGTTGTAGTTGGGGTTGCGGCGGCAATCAGCATGCTGGTAATTCTGCTGGCAATGTACACAACTGTGACCGAGAGAACGCGCCAGATTGGAATACTCAAAGCTCTCGGGATGTCAAAAGCATCCATCGCGTGGGTAATCGAGAAAGAAGCCATTATCGTCAGCTTGTTCGGAGTGATTGTCGGTGTGCTGCTCACGCTCGCGGCGCGTTTTGCGGTGATGCGGGTGACGAGCTTGACCGTCGAGATCGAGCCGCGGTGGATAGTGATTTCTCTTGCGGTGGGCTTACTTGGTGGTAGTATTGGCGCGCTCTATCCCGCCTTACGCGCCGCTCGCCAGGACGCCGTAGAGGCGCTCAGTTATGAGTGAGTACGTCGGTTAAGGATTCACAAAATCACACGAACGCAACAACTATCTCTCATTTCTCAAACTCACACTAAACAAATTCAGGAGAAAAGATGAGTCAACAAAATGTAAAGGCTTCAACTAAAGGTGAAGACAATTGGGTAGAAAGAGAACTTCCTTATATCGGTGACGCGCCTCTACTGGGCTTTCTTCAGTTATGTGCTGACCGGCGATTCCACAGCCTCATCCAAAGCGAGTTTCAAACGGATGCCAAGTTGAACAAGTCTACAGACTATTGGATACACGCGGATGCAGGCGGAACACCAAAAATGGAGGATCTGACCATAGCACCAAACTACTGTTACAAGCAGAAGAAGGTGCGATTGATGGGTTGGTCGGCGCACGGAGCCGGTTGCGGAGGGTTCGGAGAGGAAGTACCGGACGACGTAATAAGGAAAGCGTTACAGAAGACTTTCAAAAAACAACGGCGACGCTATCCAAAGGCAAAGCACTTCTGTTACTTCGTGACAATCAAGAAGATGCGTGATAAAGAAAAGGCCGTCTGTTTCAAGTTAGCCGGGAAATGAAGATGAGCAACTGATTCAATAGAACCAAAGCGGTACTCGTCGCGGCGCAGAAAATCTGACGTTCAGTCAAATTAACTCTTGCTCTTCGCGAAGTCTCTGAACTAGATTAATAACACTCGAGCCCTACCTTACGCCCCGAAGCACGTCTCACCTGATTAGATTGACACACACATCCCACCGATTCGACTCGGTCAGGAAAGGAGGGTCGCCAAATGCTAACAGAGTTGTGGGACACGTTTGTTATGCTCATTCCCGTCTTTTTTCTCCTCACTTTGATATTCGGGGCCGGTTTTTACATTGGCCGTGTAAGCAAAAGGCAGTAAGCTAGCGTAAAGTGATAAGTGATAAGTGATGAGTGATAAGTGACGAGGTAGGAGTCATCCATTTCTCATCACTTACCACTCATCACTTATCACTTTACGCTATGGTAACGATCCCCCGTACTCATGTCAGAGACCGCAGTTTGTATGTCTGGATGGCGGTCTTCATCCCCGTCGTCGTATTAATCGGGTTCGCTCGCACTTACTATCTAAAAGGTTTCTTCGGCACTCCCGCGCTGCCAAGTCTGCTCGTGCATTTTCATGGCGCAGTGATGACTGCCTGGGTCGTTCTCTTTATGACTCAGGTTTGGCTCGTGTCTTCTCGACGCACTAAAGTGCATCAACGGCTCGGCATCGGCGGAGCGCTTTTAGCTGCGTTAGTCGTCTGTGTTGGCACCGTCACGGCAGTCTACTCGGCTGCGCGCGAGACGCCTTCTGACCATCCGCCACTGGTGTTCTTAGCCATACCGCTCGGCGACATGTTGGTATTCGCAATTCTGATTGGCATTGCCCTTTACTACCGTCGGTGGTTGGAAACTCACAAGCGGCTCATGCTGCTGGCAACCATGAGTCTGTTGACCGCTGCAATTGGCCGCATTCCTTTCGACTTTATTTTGAAGGGCGGCCCGCTGGTGTTCTTCGGCTTGACCGATCTGTGTATGCTTGCCTGCGTCGCGTTCGACAGCATCAGAAACCGGAGAGTGCATCCGGCGTTCTTGTGGGGGACGTTATTTGTTATCGCGTCGCAGCCTCTGCGTGTACTGCTCGCCGGTACAAGTGCTTGGTTGCGGTTCGCGGCAATGTTGGTCGATCTAACGAAATAGCAAAAAACAAAACAACGAATCACGCTTCTTAACGATGAATGATAAGAGAGCTTTGCTGCGTCACTTTCTGGCGGCGCTTGCGTACCGCACACAAAAAGCCTTACGTGATGCGCCGCCGGAATTCGGATCTTTCCAGGCCGGCAATGACGTGCGGACACCCGCGCAGCTCGTTTGCCACATGACTAGTGTGCTCGGATATGCGCGCACGTTATTTGTGGGAGGCAGGTACTGGCCCGAGCCATTGCCATCATTTGCCGATGAGGTTGTGCGATTCCATGAGATGGTTGCGGATCTCGCTCGACACATTGACGCAGGTACTCCCTTGCTCAAGGACGTGACGGAAGAGCGATTGCTTCAGGGGCCGCTTTCAGATGCGATGACTCATGCAGGTCAGCTCGCGATGTTGCGACGCCTGGCAGGTGTTCCTGTGGCGCCGGAGAATTTCGTGCGGGCCAGCATCGACCCTGAACGGCTGGGGGCGGATCAAGCTGATGCGGTGAGTCCGGACAAGATTTGGCCCGAAGCTCCTGCCGGCTGGTCCCCGCCGCCGAAGAAATGATCAGGCCGCGGATGAAACGCGGACGGGCGCGGATCAGAAAAGGGCCACAGATCACCACAGATTCACACGGATCGGAAATACGCTGTAATGTATTCATCTGAATTCTGATCTGTGCCAATCCGTGTTTATCTGTGGCAGGTTTTGAATCTCTTATCCGCGTTTATCCGCGTGATCCGCGGCTAATTTCAGGAGAAACAAATGAAGAGTTTACGTCGTTGCTCGCCTATTCTCTTTTTGCTCGCCGTCCTGGTCTTGCTGACGACCACGAATTTCACAGCCCAAACTCAATCCGGCAACGTGAAAGCACTCGTCGGTGGAACGCTCATCGACGGTTATGGCAGCACTCCAATTCGCAACAGCGTCGTCATTATCGAAGGCGAACGAATCAAGGCAGTGGGCCAGGTCGGCTCGCTCGCCGTTCCGCCGCGTGCTGAAGTCATTTCAACCGAAGGCATGACGGTGCTGCCTGGGCTTTGGGACACGCACGTGCACCTGATGATCAACGGCCACAGCGACTACGCTCACTGGGACAAGACGTACCCGCCCCAGATGGAAAACGTGATCATGCCGGCATCGGCCAAACAGTTATTGATGGCGGGAGTGACGAGTGCGCGCGATCTGGGTGCTCCTTTGCAAGCAATCGTCGCCGTTCGTGATCGGATCAAAAAAGGAGACATACCTGGTCCAACTCTTTATGTTTCAGGCCCGTTCATCCAACACGAACCGTATCCAGGAACTGAATATGTGCGTTGGGGCGTCAAAGGGGCAGATGACGCTCGAGCAAAAGTCCGCCAGCTTGCGGACGCCGGTGTCGACCTAATCAAACTCATCGACCAGGATCAGATGACGATGGAAGAGGTTCAAGCCGTCGTCGACGAAGCTCACAAGCGAAAGTTGACTGTCGTGGCCCATTCGCATCGGCCGGAAGAAATCCGTCGCGGGCTGCAGGTCGGTGTCGATTGTTTCGAACATACTGGACTGGCGACCGCGCCTGAATACCCGCCGGATGTCATTGCGATGATTCGCGAGCGAACCGCCAAGATGGCGCTTGGCCCATTGTTTTGGACACCGACGGTCCAAGGGCTGCTGAACTATGAACACGTTCGCGACAATCCCGAGCAACTCGACGATCCCTCGTGGCAAGTTGGACTGCCACAGTCGATCATTGACGATATCAAAGGATCGCTCAAACATCCTCAGCGGCTTGGGTATTATCAGATTACTCCACTGCGGCGGCCGACGCTGAATCGCAAGATTCAACAGCTCTACGAGTCAGGTGTAGTGCTGTTGATTGGGACAGACAGCGGCATCCCGATGAACTTTCACAGCCAAACCACTTGGCGTGAGCTTGATGCATGGGTGAATGAGTTCAAGATCGATCCGCTGGTGGCTATTCGTGCGGCGACCTACTGGCCTTCAGTGATGATGAAAGTGTCGGATCAAGTCGGGACTGTGAGCGAAGGAAAGTATGCGGATATCATAGCTGTCCGCGGCGACGTGTTGCGCCACATTAATCTGCTTCAGAATGTGGACATCGTCATCAAACACGGCAAACGATATAAATAGCCGAGCGAAGTTTGCTGAGTCAGTTCTGTTCTCATGTGATTTCGTGTCCTTTTCGTATGCTTTCGTGGATCGTTTCCTCTTGCGAGATCGAGTAAGATCCACGAATTCACACGAAGCCAAGACACGAAATCACACGAAACTAAGAATTCATGATGAATAATAACAAGGGGTAGTAATGAACCTTACGATACGGGGCGGCAGGCCGGAGGATGCGGAGGCCTGCGGCGTAATCTGCTACGAGGCGTTCAAATCAATTTCGGATCGTCATAACTTCCCGGAGGACTTCCCTTCACCCGACGCCGCGGTTGGACTGATGTCGATGCTGCTGCCACGTGACGACGTTTATTCGGTAATCGCTGAGCTGGATGGACGTGTCGTGGGCAGTAATTTTCTTTGGGAGAATGCGATTATCTCAGGCGTCGGACCGATTACTATCGATCCTGCCGTACAAAATGTAGCCGTCGGCAAACAGTTGATGATCAATGTCATGCAACGTGCGCGAGAGCGTCACTTTGCAGGAATCAGGCTCGTGCAAGCGGCATATCACGGCCGTTCGTTAGCGCTTTACACGAAGCTCGGCTTTGACACTCGTGAGCCGCTTTCGACGATGCAAGGACCGCCAGTGAAGACGGAGATTGCGGGTCACACAGTCCGTTCAGCATCCGAAGCTGACGTGGATCCTTGCAACCAGTTATGCTTCAAGGTTCATGGCCATAGCCGCACCCGAGAACTGCGCGACGCAATCAAAGAAGGAACTGCAACTGTTGTCGAGCACGGGGGGCGGATCACAGGGTATGCAACATTGATTGGATTCTTCGGCCACGCAGTCACGGAAACGAATGAAGGTCTGAAAGCTCTCATCGCCGCTGCACCAGAATTTCCGGGGGCTGGCTTCTTGCTGCCAAGTCGCAACGGCGAGGTGTTCAGGTGGTGCTTAGCGCATGGTTTAAAGGTGGTGCAGCCGATGACATTGATGAGCACCGGGCTTTATAACGAGCCTGCAGGCGCGTTCATGCCCTCGGTGATTTATTGAGTGAGTTTTCCGTCACACCCGGCGTCAGCTGATGCTAGTGGTTTCTTATTCACACCCGGCTTCAGCCGGGTGGTTAAGACTTCCACATGAAGCGGAAACCGTTTAAACGGTTTCCCGTTCCGATCAGCCCTGTAACACCTGGCTAAAGCCAGGTGTGAATAAGAGGTTAGTTATGGAGCGACAAAGGCGAACGCTCGTGGAGACGTTCACGCCGCCAAATACACCCAAGCCCATCGGCCCATACAGTCATATCGCAAAGTTCGGAAACTTCATCTGCATAAGCGCCACCGCTGGAGTCGATCCTGGCACTGGCCAACTTGCGGGACCCGATGTCTATTCTCAAGCCCGGCAGATCCTCGACACGTTTCGTGTAATGCTTGCGTCGGTAGGATCAGACTTAACTCACGTTCTTCATATCAACGTCTTTCTCAAAGACATGCGCGATTTCGAAGAAGTGAACCGGGCGTACACGGAAAGCATGGGGGATCATCGTCCCGCGCGCACGGTAGTTGGCGTAACTGACTTGCCGAAACCAGGCGCACGACTGACAATGAATCTCACGGCAGTTACAAAGGACAAGGAGTGATGTAATCATGAAACTTCATAACGGAATTACGCTCGTGCTGGCACTGCTAATCACTTCAATGACGGTGAATGCACAGCAGGAGTCGGCACCAATCAGAAACTTCCTGAAAATCAACGACCAATTCTGCACTGGAGGCCAGCCGAGAATTGCGCATCTCGAACAATTGAAGGCTCAAGGCGTCAAAGCGATTATCAATCTGCGCCAACCCAGCGAGCACCGCGCCGAGGAAGAAGCAGCGAAAGCCAAAGAGTTGGGTCTGCGATATTTCAACATACCTGTCGTCTATGCTGACCCTAAAGAAGAACAGGTAACTGAATTCTTGAAGATCACCGACGAACCTGAGAACCGGCCGGCATTTATACATTGCACTGCGGCCATTCGCGTCGGCGCCTTTTGGTTAATCCGCAGGGTGTTGCGCGATGGATGGACTTATGAAGAGGCCGAGAAGGAGGCGGAGAAAGTCGGGCTGCGCGAGAGTCCTCATTTGAGGGAATTTGCGAGGAAGTATATAGAGAAACATCAGAAGAAGAGTTAGTGAGTTTGTCTGTCATCGCCGCGTAGCGGCGATCTGATTGTAGCCCGGCGTTTTAACGCCGGGCATTCAGGCAACCTGCCCAACATCGCGTAGCGTCGTTTGAATTTTAATCGTCGCTACGCGACGAACAGTCACTAGAATCGATTAACCCAGCGTTAAAACGCCGGGCTAAACTCATCCGGGCCGCTACGCGGCCTTACTTTTTGGAAGAGACTTTCAGATTCGGCGGCAGCTGCCATTGAAGCTCGCGCCTTCCTGGACGACCAAAGTGCGGGTCGTCACTTTGCCGGTAACACTCGCAGTGGGGCCAAGCTCTACCTCTTGACTTGCTTGGATATCGCCTTCCACCGTTCCATTTATCTTCGCAATCGCGACTTTAATCAACGCTTCAGTGACCTGCGCCCCATTGCTAACGATGAGAGTGCCGTCAGGTGATGTGACCTGGCCCGAAAAGTTTCCATCAATGCGCAGCATCGACTTAAAGCTCACCTCACCGGCAAACTTCAGGACGTCACCAACAAAGCCCAGCCAGTTGTCCTTCTGGACGTTTACTCGCCGGTTGCGATCTTCGCTTCTGGAAACTGCTTGACTGCTCACTGCGTTACGCCCTCTTTTCAGGTTATTTGAGCGGTTGATGCGGAGCCGGCACGGCTACCCAACGATCAAGGAGAAGGAGATTCTCCAAGTGCGCGACACTATAACATCGTTGGAGATTGTTCGAATGTTACGATTAGATTGCCGTTCGAAGGCATCCCTTACTTGAAAGGGTTTCTGACTGGCGCTTCGTCGTGATGCGAGATCGTATGCAAGAGCCCCCGCACGAGCACGTTGAGCATCGGAATGCGGTGTCGAATCCAAACTCGCATCGGCGCGGGGCGAGCACCGAGACGCGCCTTGGGTTCGAGCGCAGTGCGTCCAAGTGAAAGTCTTCGACAACCGAGCTTGATCGCATCATCGACCACCGCCTGCAATAAACGAAAGTAAATGGGAAACTCGGCGTTAGCCTTTCTGTCAAAGCCAATGTAGTAACCGACGGCAGTCTCGCCATCTCGGACCGTCGTCACAAATCCTAAAAGCTGGCTGTCCTTTCTCACGATCGTCGTACGCATGTCCTGACCAAGGCGCTCTGCCAATGTAGGAATAAAGTCCGGTGAAAGAGTCACTAGGCGGAGACGCGCATTGCGGTGTGTTTGGAGATATAGATCGTGAAGCGACTTGCCGTGCTTACTGACTTCCGCCGGGTCTTTTACCTCTTCAACGTGACAGCCAGCGGCGTTTACTTCTTTTTCGATCTGCTTTGCCGTTTTCCGGTATTTGGATGTCAGACTCGCGAGGTAGTCATCATAAGTCCGCCAGTTAGGTAATATGTCGAGCACCATATTCGGCTCCGTTTCCAGCTGGCGGTAGGAGAATCGCGATAGCACAGACGCATCATCGGAGTGTTCATCGGTGATGTCCTTGACCATGACGAAAGCGGTATCGCCGGAAAGTTTGTCAGCGCGCCTCAAACGATAGAGAGCTTCGGCGACCGCAGGCCAGAGTGCTTTTCTGTCTTCGTTTGGGAGGAAAGAAATGCCGTGCATACCCCACGATAGAAGGTTACCGCACACGAGCATCTTTTCTTCCAACCGTTCAAGCGGCGCCGACACGGTGTCCTTTCGCGAGTTTTTGCGCAGGCGATCAAGAGAAACGTTCACCGCTTGTGCAGCGACGGCCGCAACTGGATCGCGTCCTCGAAAAATGAGTGCGTAGCGTTGACGAAGATTGTCGGGGCGCGCTTCTTCCAGGATGCGCAGGTAGCGTCGTGAGAGAAAGAACGAGTCGTGCGCGGTAACAGCATCCCAGCGCTGCGCGTCGAGATAGTCGATGCTATCTGCCAGCGCAAAGCCGAAGCCGGTCGGACGGTGGCGCTCCTGATGACTGTCGCGCAGATGCTGTGCCTTGCTTACGAGTTTCTTAAGCGGTTTGATGTTTGGCATGTTATGAAGATCCTACGGCGGGAGGGATTATAGAACACGTGAGGTTCTTCGGGAGGGTAAGTGACGCGGTCACTATGCCTTTGATTGCGGCGCTCCTGTTCGGCGGCTTTCATTGCTTCGTCTTGCGATATGGCGCCGGCCGACAGACACTATATAAGCGCTGGAGGCGGCTCCGCCGCCTCCTTTGCCGAGTGTCCGCCCTTCCCGTTTTAGCACGGACCCCGAGTTTGGGCGCCGCCGTCACACAATGCCGGTTTCACAACGATCCACGTCACTACAGCACCAGCCGCAATGCCACCGATGATTGCCCAAGGCTTCCACGAACCCCCATTACTCGCTTTCTTCACCTGTGCGACATCCGCGTAAGCTACTGTTCGAGCCGTCGCCGACTTCGAGTCGGCCACAGTGAACGAGTCCTCAGCAGTTTCGATGATGTGGCCTTTAAACTTGCTGTTGTCGCGAAGGTTAACCTCCACCTGTTTTCCCGTACCGAGCTTCGATACCTCTGCTCGAGCTTTCGCAGCCAGCTGATCACCATTACCTGACTGCGCATAGACCGCCGGAGCGGCTATAACTAGTTGAAAGATGAGTCCCGAAAGAACTATTGCAAGAAATCTCTTAAGCAAAACTAAATCTCCTTTTTGCATCGTATTCGAGGAGCCGCTCGACGGGAGCAAGTGCCGTTCCCTCAAGCAGTTTTTCGAAAATGCACCCAAAATTCGGTGAATTGCCGTGGAGACGGTTTGCGATTAGAGGTTACAGCGTCATAAAATTCGTTCTTCGGAAATACAGTTGCTGCAGTGTCGAAAGGGCCAATTATGTTGAAAAGAATTCGTGGTAGAACCAACTGATGACTCGACCGAGAAGCCTTCGATAGACTTATCGCGCCATACCGGCGAAGGGATAGTGATCGATATCGGGACCGGAGACGGGCTCTTTGTATACCAGTCCGCACGCGAG
>DATEDU010000378.1:0-4509 GCA_035281525.1 Pyrinomonadaceae bacterium
TGGCTTACCGGACTTTTGGGCCTGACTGTTGGGATTCTGTTGTGTGCCGCTGCCTATACCGTTTACACACTGTCGACAGTCGGCGATTCCGAGGAGCAAAAGCCTTCCTACTCGGCAAGGACTCAGCCCGCGGTCCAACCGGACCGCCCCGCACCGCCCCAAAGAACTGAAGCAGAGGTAGCAGAGACCGAGGAAGAGTCTAAAGACGCTGAAGAGGAAGCTTCTCCGGAACCAGAACCCGAACCAACCGCTGCCGAAACTGCTTCGGCCAGGGTTAACCAAGGTCCGGTGAGTACGGGGCCGAGAGTAAAAGACAGCGATAAGGCGGCATCAAGAGTTCAGACGGTGATTCTGATGAAAGACGGTACTTCAGTTGAGGTAGATGCCGCGTGGGAAGATAAACAAGGGGTTTGGTATCGACGTGGCGGACTCGTCTCGTTCGTCGAAAGCCAGTTAGTCAAAGCAATCACGGCGCGTGCGGAGCCGAAGTTAGAGGAGACAGCGCCTTAGTTGAAGCTCGTGTCGGCTCCTTAGATTGACGTCTGCGCCTCACCGCGTAGAGACTCAAAAAGGTGGTTGTTATGAGCCGCAGATTTCTAAATGGCGTCATAGGCATCTTGCTTCTGACCCTCTTTGTTATTCTCGTGTCCTCGCAGCGCGGAGTGTCGGGGGTCATGGAATACTTCGGCGCTCTCATCAGTAGCTTGTTTGAGTAGGATTCCCCCGGCTGGTTTGGAAAGTCACGAATCCAATGCGGAGCGACCTTTAACCCGCCGCGTAGCGGCGATTGATTTTAGCCGTGGCTTTTAAGCCACGGCTCGTTGTTTACGGGAAGATGCGTCGCGTCAGCGACGATTGAGAATCATGCGTCGCTACGCGACGCTCACTAATAGACTGGATTCCAAACCCGGCCTTGAAAGGCCGGGCTACATTCATTCGTCACTACTGACGCTGACATCCTCATCAACCCACGGTGGTACTGACTCCATTCCGCTGCTATTCTCCGGCGCGATCTTCTGAATCCATGCGACAAAGATCTTGTTTTGCAGCGCCCCTGCCTCTATGCTTCAGAGTTCATGCCTAATCTATGAATAAGACCTTCAATAAGATCTTTGAAGTCTATGTGTTCGCGTATTCATTCTTCTTTGCCTCAAGACAGATCAGCGATCCAGACTTCTGGTTTCATCTGAAGACAGGCGAATACATCCTCACCACCGGCATGGTTCCGAGGACAGAAATGTTCTCGTTCACGTTTTACGGCGCACCGTGGCTCGCACACGGTTGGCTCGCAGGAGCGATCTTTTACGCTGTCTACTCACGCCTCGGCTTCAACGCCTTAATATTCATTTTCGCGGTCCTCGTCGCTCTGGCCTTTTGGATCGCTTACAAACGCTCACACGCTCATCCGTTCATCGCCGGGTTCGCCACGCTACTCGGCGTCTGGACCGTTCTGCCCAACATCGGAGTGCGTCCGCGCGTTTCTACGATTTTACTTTCGAGTGTTTACCTGGCGGTGCTAGGCCGATATGCGCGGCGCGGATCAGGTCGAGAGATCTGGTGGTTGGCGCCCCTCATGGTCCTGTGGGTGAATCTGCACGGGGGCTTTTTCATAGGACTGCTTTTAATCGGCCTAACGATCATCGGCATCGTTCTCGACGGCTGGGCAGCAGGCGAGAAACTGCGCTCAAAATGGCCGCAATTACGCACGCTTGCTTTGGTACTGGTCACATGCGCTCTCGCAGTCCTGGTCAATCCCTACGGAGCGCAGATTTATGTTTCTCCCGTCCGAGTCCTGAGGTCTCCAGTATTTCTTGATTTTGTAATTGATTTCCTATCTCCGAACTTCCATTTGGTAGAAGCGCGGCCGCTCATGATCTTGATCTTGCTGACCGTAACGGCTTTGGCTCTCTCGCCGAAACGGGTCAAGCCGAGTGAGCTGCTGCTCTTTCTGGTAACCCTCTATTCGACCCTCATGTCGCAACGCAACACAGCGATTTTTGCTTTGGTTGCGGCACCTCTCATGGCTGACTATTTTCAGCACTGGCTGACCTCGACGTCGTTTGGCAAGTCGTTTGGGCAAGCTGGTAACTCGACCGATCGCCGCGCGCCTTTAATATTAGGACTCTTAATGCTGCTGCCGTTGGTGGCGTTCGCGGTGAAGCTGCGAACGGTCGTGTATGCACCTCCCAACCAAAGTGATCTCAAGGTGCCGGTAAACGCGGTCGCGTACCTTAGGGAACAGAAGCTAACCGGAAAAACTTTCACTTACCCAAACGTTTGGGGGGCGTATGTTTTTTGGCAACTCCCTTCTAATCCGGTCTACATCGATGGCCGTGACGTTTATTCTGAGGAATTTGTTAAGCATTACGTCAACATGCAGTATGGCTTAGCTGACTGGCGTGAACCTTTTGACCGTTACGGAGTGCAAATAGCCGTCGTTCAAACTGGATCGCTATTAGCTCGACAGATACAGGAGTCGCCTGCGTGGGAGCAGGTGTACCAGGATGAAATGAGCGTCGTGTTTAAGAGGAGATGACCTACTTTTGAATTGATGCGGTCGCACCGCTTGCGTCCTGGGCGATGAGGTCCAGCGACTGATTCGAAAACCCATGCGTCTTGTTCGACGAGTCGAGAAATACCGAAAAATTACCCGCCCCGAGCGTTTGTACCCTTTCCTTTACGGCGCCTTCATACGCTTGATACGCGTCGCCCGAGAAGCAGCACGGATCGTACTTGTTGAGGATTTGAAGCTGTTTTCGGTTAGGTCCGAGAGAGCTTAAGACGTATAGATCAAGATAATTCGCAATCCGGTAAAGCTCGGGAATCGTTTGCTCGTAGTCGCCCCAATCCGCCGGTCTCTGAGCGCTATTGGAGCGCTGCCGGTCTGTGCGCAAGTGCAACGGCAGTGAGCCGGCCACTGGGTAGCTGCGAGCGATCCTCGGATCAGCTGCGGCGTAGACTGTGGTAGTCCATCCACCGCCTGACACACCCGTCATATAAAACGAGTCATAGCCTATGCTCTGAGCGTAGTTCAACGAAATAGCGACAGGGGTCAGGAACAACTGCACTGGGTGACCGATCGGCATCTCCAGAAGTTTGAACTGCTCGTGAAAGGTGAGTTGGATTTTGCCGATCCGGTTCAAATCCACGATGGGCTGATTGTTTGGCGGCTCGAGCGGCATGCTCAAGGCTAAGACGGACAAGCCCTGGTTCAAGAAGAATTGGATGATGTCAATTCCGCCCACGAAGTCGCCATCGTGCCCACGGTGATAGATGAGAAGCTTGTTCGTACTTTGGGTCGGCACAAAGTGATATGCGGTTGAGGAAATTCCCCAATCCATTTCGACTGTTAACCGGTTGATTTGCTTCAGGTTGGTTAAACCGGAATATCTCTCGTCCGAGATATGTTGTTCGACCTTGTTCGGGAGCGCCGCCGGCAAGCCCTTAGCACCCCAAATAAAGTCTACAAGTTCTTTCCGTTTCGAAGTGGCGTCGCCATCGCTTCGAATCGAGATCAACTGGTTAGCATCCGTGGCGAGCGAGGTAACGGCTGAAACTTGAGGTTCGTTGCGAAGCAGCAGAGGTAATTGGAAAGTTGCGACAATCCCAATCGAGATTCCAAAAGCAAACCAAAGAAGGCGAATGGCGACTTTGTTCATGAGATTGGGACGAAATGCACCAGAAACTATTTCTTCTGCCACTGCCCGACTACGAAGCACGAAGATTTCTTACCCTGGAGCTTGTCGATCAGCGCTTCGAGCTTCAGCAGAACCGGTGAATAGAAGGGTTTGGCTCGCAACGGAATCCTGAAGATCATTGAATTTAGTACCAGCAAGAAGGCTATATTGCCCGAATACTTCACTCTTCTAAAGTCGAAATCGGCCGCAAATTCCTGCTCCAGAGCTTGTACATTGATAGCCTCTTCGTTGTCAGAGAAGAACGGGTCGTGCTTGTACCAGAATCGGCGGATGATGTCGGGGAACGATCCGGCGTGGGGCTCCATGAAACAGAAGTATCCGCCCGGCTTCAGCACCCGGTGGATCTCTCTCACCGCCCGGCTGACATGAGGTTGGATATGGTGAAGTCCGCCGACGATCGCCACGCAATCATAGGATTCGTCAGGTAATCCGGAGTCCAGCAGCGAGCGGCAAACAGAAGAGGAACCGTCCCAGCGTGCATCGAACTGCTCAATTACTGCCGGAGATATATCAAGTCCCGTCACTTTTGCGTTGTGGAGGAGCAGATGCTCCGTGGTCTGACCGGCGCCACACATCGCATCGAGTACCTTCATGCCTGCCAGGTTTACGCCAGCAAACATCGGCTCGTAGATGAACTTTTGGCGATAGGCCAGGCTACTCGCGTCGCTGTAATGCGCCTCGTATTCGGCGGCTATATGGTCGTAATGATCTTGCTGAAGCTGCTCAGAGAGGTCGAGCGCGCGAGGCTCGGCGACGGCCGTTACGAGACGTCCTAAATCCTGCTCGAGTCTGATGCTGGCAGTGCTCATCG
>DATEDU010000379.1:0-12859 GCA_035281525.1 Pyrinomonadaceae bacterium
GAAGATTGCAAAGCGACCTGATCTCACGAAATCGGAGCGGGAAGTTCTTGAAAAACAATTCTCGTTTCGCAAAATGTTGCTGCGGCTCTTTCAGGGAAAACAGGCGCTGGCGCTGGGCGACGCTACGGTTGCACTCAATCGGCTAGAAGAAGCAAATCGAGGCCTGCGCAGCCTGAAAGTTTCATTGGCAATTTTGTTGCTGCGCACATGGCCCAGTCTGCCGATATGGGTGTTTGATGCACGCGAACGTTTTTGGGCTCGGCGCCAGGCACCTCTTAACTGATACCATGCAATTAGATGTAATTATTCCCACCTACAATCGTGTGGATCTACTTAAGTTGACTTTGGATAGTCTTCTGACCGTTGCTGTCCCCGCCGGCTTAAATGTGATTGTCAACGTAGTTGATAACAACTCAAACGATGGGACCAAGTTGCTGGTAAAAAATTTTCGCGAAAGATTTGGAGATCGGGTTCGTTACCACTTTGAGTCAAAGCAGGGCCGATCGCATGCTCTTAATGCGGGCATCGAAGCAACGACTGGCGACCTTGTGGGAATGATCGACGACGATGAGAGAATCGATGCTGCGTGGTACGAGACCATCCTTGAGGCCTTCAGTGCTAGAGACATCGACTTTATCGGTGGTCCTTACGTGCCAGAGTGGGCCATCCCCGTTCCTGCGTGGCTCCCGCTCCAATACGGCAGCGTAGTTGGTTCGGTAGACGGTGGTGACAAGGAAGTGCCCTTCGACAGCAACTACCCTGGAATATTGATGGGCGGCAACGCCGTATTCAGGAGATCGATATTCGAGAAAGTCGGTCTATATTCAACGTGGTTAGGCCGCACCGACAAAGGTTTATTATCGGGTGAAGACGAGGACCTTTATCATCGGTTATTGGCGGCCGGTGCCAAGGGTGTATATCTGCCAAATTTGATTATTTACCATCATGTGCCGCCCGAGAGGCTGACGAAGAAGTATTTTCGGAGCTGGTGCTTTTGGCGTGGCGTGTCGCTTGGCTTGCTCGACCGCGAGAGAAAACTACCCTGCGCTTATCTTTTCGGCATTCCCCGATGGCGTTATCGCAAAGCGGCTCAAGGTTTGATTTCAAAAGCCGGAGAGCTATTTAAAAAACCCAAAGATCCGGCAAAGGCTTTTGCCTCAGAGTTGGGAATTTGGGACTGTATCGGTCTTTTCTATGGCAGGCACTTTCATAAAGCACGCTAGCTTCTACCGATGAATAGCAAAGATACAAATCTAGTATCAGTTGTAATCTCATGCTACAACCATGAAGAGTATCTCGGTGAGGCGATAGAAAGTGTGCTGGCGCAGACCTATCCGCATTTCGAAGTTATTGTAGTCGATGACGGATCTACGGATCGAAGTTGGGATGTGGCCCAAGAGTTTTCGGGAATCCGGTCCATTCAGCAGGAGAACAGAGGAACACCAGCAGCCACTAGGAATCGTGGCTTGCAAGAAAGCCGGGGCGAATATGTGGTATTTCTCGACGGTGACGATCGACTCTTGCCGCACGCGCTTGAAATCGGCGTGCGACACCTCGAGCGTTATCCAGATTGCGCCTATGCTGCCGGCCGTTGTCAGTCAATGAGCAGCGAGCGGAGGTGTCTCAGCACCTTTCCGTCGAGTGCTGAAACAGATCACTATCGCGCACTGTTAATCAGGAATTACATTTTGACGCCGGGTTCGGTGATCTTTCGTCGTTCCGCGGTGAATGAGCTGAAAGGTTTCAATTCTTCTGAAGAGATAAAGGGCTCTGACGACTACGATATGTACCTGCGGATCGCGGCTAGATGGCCCGTGTTCTATCATGACGACACCATCCTTGAATACCGCGAACACGACAGCAATCTCTCAAAGAACCCGGACCGAATGTTAAAGTCAACCGTCACTGTGCTGCGTGCGCAGCAGAAATTCGCGAAGCAAAATCCAGCATATCGCGAAGCCTACAACCAGGGGATGTCAAATTGGAGAGAGTTTTATGGCGACCAGGTAGTCGAGACCGTGCGAGATCATGTGCGTGATCGAAACTGGCGCCAGGCGCTTAAGGGCATTCAGGTGCTCTCTCAATATTCACCGTGGCTCCTCATCAGACATGCTTTCCGGAAATTGTATTGTGTCTTATTAAGAGTCAGATCCGATCGAGTTCAGGTTCGGTAGATGCAAGAGCAATTCGATGTCTCGGTCGTACTCGGAACTTACAACCGCGGTCAGCGGCTGCGTGGAGCGATTGAAAGCCTGATCGCGCAAGAAGCAGAGGGTGTGCGGTTCGAGATAATAATCGTTGACAATAATTCGACCGACGACACAAACGAGATAGTCACGTCTTTTCAGGACTCCGATCCTCGCGTGCGATATGTCTTCGAGCCTCATCAGGGCATCTCTCACGCGCGCAATGCCGGCATCCTTCATTCACATTCTCCCATCGTCGCGTTTACAGATGATGACGTGCGTGTTGCTCCAAACTGGATTGCCACCATCAAGAAAACATTCGATGCACATCCTGAAATCGGTTTCATTGGAGGGAAGGTTCTGCCCATTTGGACCGTGCCTCCTCCTGCCTGGCTCACCCGCAATCATTGGAGTCCTTTAGGAGTTCAGGATCATGGCGATGTTGAGTTTTACCTCGAGCCTAGCAGAGTCACCGGAGTAATCGGGGCAAATCTTGTAGTGCGTCGGGAAGCCTTCGAGCGGGTCGGCACGTTTTCACCCAAGGTGCAGCTGGTAAAAGGCAGTATTGGGACAATGGAAGACCACGAGTACGTCGACCGAATGTGGCGTGCAGGAATAATCGGCCTTTATGTGCCGCAACTCATAGTCGAGGCCCCCGTGGAAAGTGACCGCGTTAAGAAAAAGTATCACCGCAGATGGCACAGGGGTCACGGACGCAGCTATGCCATCATGAAAGAAGAGCGGATGGAAAAAGCGTCATGGTATTTGTTTGGTGTGCCCGCTCATCTCTATCGACAGGCACTGATAGATGCAATTGGGCTGGTTACACATTGGCTGCGGCGACAGGAAGAGCACGCATTCCTTTGCGAGGTTCACCTGCGGTTTTTCTTTGCCTTCTGGTTACGACGAGTGCAGGACATTCGTTTCAAAACGACTGGTGCCAACACCTAATGCCCCTTCAATTATGGTCCAAAGATTGGCAATGCTTTTTTCCATTGAGTACTCAGCAAGAATCCATTCTCTCGCTGCGGTACCTAAACGGGCAGCCAACGATGGATCTTTAGCTAAACGGATCATCTGTTCGGCCATGGCAGTAATGTCGCCTTCATCAATCAGAAGACCGGTCTTTCCTTCAATCACTGCCTCTTTAATGCCCGCATGTCGCGTCGCCACAACGGGCAAGCCTGATGCTCCGGCCTCTAATACAGCCACCGGCGTTCCCTCGGAATCACCGTCTTGGGTTTTTATCGAGTGCTGAACAAACGATCGTGCTTTCCGCATAATGCCGGCAACATCAGATTGAGATTGAGGTCCCAACAATTCAACGGACTCGGAGAGTCCCAGAGCTTTCCTGATTTGGTAACAAGCCTCCCATAAGGGCCCGTCTCCAAGCATTATTAACCGCGCCTCGCGAACAACCTCGACCGTCGCCTTGAATGCAAGCAGTGTTAAATGCGGCGCCTTCTTATCTACGAAGCGGCCAACTGCTACGAATGTGGGCGGGCTATTGAGCGGATCGGCACCATGAAAAATTGAGGTGTCTGCACCGCACGAATTGTAGTGAAGCTTTTCGCGCGGTGCACCCAGCTCGACCAACTGGTCTTGCATGTCCCGCGAAACCGCTATTATGGCAGCCGCAGACTGAAACAGTTCGGGATATCGATGGCCGAAACTTTCAAGTGTGCTGCGGCGATACGCATCAAATCCATGGAAATGAGCAATCAGCGGAATTTGCGTCTGCTTGCAGGCATCCATTATTAGAGTTGCCGTCGGAGCGAACTCCGCAAGCACGGCATCAACGTTGTTCCGCAGCAGAAATTCTCGAACTGCTCGTTGTTCGAAATGCGAGTGTTCGACTTTAACTAATCTTCTCGCCACCGCACGCGCGGCGCGTCTCGTGAATCCTGAATTTACAAGTGGCCCATCCTCGGTGGAAAAGGTTTCGTAGTCAGTGGTGTATAGAGCTCGAATGGTCGCAGGCAAGTAATCTTTATGAGCACGAACAAAGGTCTGCGAGTAGGCGTCCCGTTGTGGTGACAAGACACACAACACGCGCTCCGTCTGCTGTCGTTGAGTAAAGTTGCTGGCCGGGTGATTGAGCGTGTCCACTTTATTGCTCTATCTCAACAGATGAGCTTGAATTACCTCGTCTCGCATGCCATTCGTCAAAAGCCTTTCGAACTAATTGTCCAGATGCGAGTGCATTCTCATGTTCCTTTTGCACTGCAGCGAACAGCGATTCGCGTATCCCAGGCAGCTCCGCAAGAAATTGTTTTACAGCGTTAATAAGAGTCTCTCCGGACATTGTTTCAATGTCTTGAACCCAACGCTCGGATCCTAGTCTTTGAAAAAGCTCGCGAACTTTAAACTCGTATGCGATCGGCAACACCGGCGTTCCGACTCCTAACGCCAGGATTGCCATATGCATGCGCGTGGCAACGACCAAGTCATATCCTTTGAGCATATCCGCCAAAACTGCCGGCTGATGGAAGCTATTGTCGACCGAAACTGATCTGCGAACGCTATCGCACAAACCGTCTACAATCTTTTGCGCAACTTTGGAATCGTCCGTCCAGTATTCTGGCATACCCTGGCATGTGGAGATGTATATGATCTCGGCATTGTGCTTATGGACCAGATGCTGACTCAAAGCACGTATCGCGTCGCAATATCGGTTCATTCCCTGCTCGACGTCGATAGTTTTGAAATGTCTCCATTCCCGCACTGAAATAACAACTCTCAGCCTCTGACCAACTCTTGCCATCTGATGCTTTGCCGATGCTACCGCTTCAACATCGCTCAGCGCGAAAGCTGCATCTGCAGCCAGATGCACGTTCCCATTCTTTACTCCCAGCTCGGTAAGATTACGCAGTGATTGTTCATCGCGTACCAGTATAGCGGCGGAATTATTAAAAATCGGCAACAACGACTTACGGTTTGACGCATTTGAAAACGGGCCTAAAGATTGGGTGAAGAAAACAAGAGGCCGTCCAAAGTACAAAGAAATGTGATAGTCAAAGATCCGTGCTGTTAGCGAATAGTTTTCAACTAGATAAGTGCCGCCGCTGCTTACGATCAAGTCCGCTGTCTTATATTCATAGAGATCGCGTTGTTCTGCATTAGTCAAAACGAATTGCGGGACCAGTGGAATACTATTTTTTACGGCCCACAGACCAATTTTGAAACGAATCTCATCGAATCGACGATATATCCTGTTAAGCCAGCGATTTCGTCCTATGCGATTCGCGACCTCCGTCTCACGCGTAAGGTAGAGGAGCCTTCGAAAGATAAGATCAGGATAATAGCGGCTCGGTGCTTCGCCATGCTTATCGTAAACGATGAACTTTGTATCCCTGCCAAAAGCAGCGCTGAGCACGTCGACCATCGCGTAGAGAATGGCAGCATCTCCGGCGTTTAGAGTGACAATATTTGTTATGAGAATCTTCAATGAGTGCGTCAGAAGGTAACGGACTGTACGTTTGCGAACTGATCTCGCATGATAAACTCTGTCGCTCGTGCGTTGGTGGTCCAGTCCGGCGATGCTGGTCCATTCGTGCGTCCGAACAAATTCGACATTAATGTTGCATAATCGTTACAAATGCGCGAGTACTTTGACATTGATTCCACTTGAATGATATCGTTCTGCACCGTCTGGCGGACGCCAGAGTTTAGCGGCCCAACTCCGACAGACACGTAGAGTTAAGGTTAACATTGCGGTCCTACAATTAGAACAGTTTCATCGTTCTAACTTAGAAACCAAAACTGTTGTTCCACCCGATATAGCGACCGTTGCTATGCACTGGGTTATTGTGCATTAACGCGGAAGCCGTTTCTGAGAGTGTTCTTTTGGTTCCAATGCGCAGCGTGGATGTGTGTTCTCACATCGTGACTCATACATTCGAAGCCTGCCAAAAATACCCACCCCGGCAAAATTTTAGGAGAGGGCGACGATAGATGGAATATTTCTATGGGGCGGCGTCGCGTCGCTTAAAGGTCTTTGTTTTGTTAGGTTTGTGGGGAATAGCGGCATCGGTAACCTCGACCTATGCCCAAACGAGCTCAAGCGATATCGTTCTTTATGCTTCAGAAGCGTCTACCAGGGCGGGGAATTGGCGCGTCGAGGCGGATAGTTCGGCCGCCGGTTCGAACCGGATCCGATATCCCGACGCTGGCGCTGCAAAGGTCGGAACACCGCTCGCCAGTCCAACACATTTCTTCGAGCTCACCTTCAATGCAACACAAGGCATACCTTACCACCTCTGGATAAGAGGCAAAGCGGACGCGAATTCAACAAACAATGATTCAGCGTGGGTACAGTTTTCGGGAAGCGTTAATTCGTCCGGATCGCCCATTTATCGCATCAGTACGACTTCGGCAGCGATGGTTAATGTGGAAGATTGCACAGGATGTGGGTTGAGCCAATGGGGATGGAATGACAATGCATATGGTGGTTTGGGTCCTGCGATCTTTTTCGCCGTTACGGGACCACAAAAAGTTCGCGTTCAATTAAGAGAAGACGGACTTTCAATAGATCAGATTGTGCTGTCGCCTCAGACGTTTCTTAATACGGCTCCGGGATGGAGCGAGAATGACTCAGTAATCCTTCCTAAAAGCAGCGGCACCGTCACAACGAGCAATGTCGTTCTCTGGACCACCGACGTGCCGAGCACCGGGATACATGGTAGCTGGTTGAAAGTATCAGACAGCTCTGCAGCCGGTCAGATAGCGCTTCGGTATCCCGACTTCGGCGGACCAAAAATTACTACTCCTCTTGCCAGCCCTACGCAGTACTTTGACATGACGTTCAATGTTCAGACAGGAACGGTTTACAGACTGTGGATTAGGGGTAAGGCAACAGGCAATTCAACTAGCAATGATTCGGTTTGGGTGCAATTCAGCTCAAGCTTGAATTCGAGTGGCGTTGCTGCATATCGCATCGGAACCACGTCCGCGATAATGTACAACATGGAAGAGTGCACCGGTTGCGGATTAAGCAACTGGGGTTGGAACGATTCGGGCTTAAATGGGCTCGGGCCGCTGGTTTCGTTTGCTTCCAGTACGCAGACAATTCGTGTTCAGTTAAGAGAAGACGGGATCAACTTGGACCAGATCGTGCTCTCGCCTCAAACGTACCTGAACAGCTCGCCTGGTGCGTTCAAGAACGACACAGTAATCCTTCCAAAAAACGGTAGTACCGCACCTCCAAATCAACTGCCCCAAGTCAGTATCACCGCGAATCCGACGTCAGGCACGGCGCCGTTGACGGTTGCATTTACATCGAATGCCAGCGATCCGGATGGTTCGATCGTATCGCGCTCATGGACGTTTGGCGACGGGGGGACATCGACGCTGTCAGCGCCTTCTCACGTGTATCAAGCAGCGGGCAGCTACAGCGCGCGGCTGACGGTCACTGATAACGTCGGCGCTACAGCAAGCGCGGTTGTGACGATAAACGTGAGCAACCCGCCGACTACGGCGACGCGGTTTAAGGTATTGCAGTGGAACGTCGCATATGGCCGAGGGACAGATAACATAATTGACTTGAACCGGCAGGCGACCTGGATGGCGAACCAACAAGTGGATCTGATTTCGCTGAACGAGGTGCCACCGGGAAATGTGTCGCTCTACAAAGATTTACTGAGACAGAAGACCGGCGTCACCTGGAATTCTCATTGGGTGGCAATTACGCCCGGGAATTCAGTGGGGCAGCAGATACTGTCGAGATATCCGATAGTGAGCACAGGTACGAAGTATTTGAGTTTCGGCCGGTCGGTGGCCCAAATAAGGGTGAGCATTGGTGGAAAGACAATTAACTTCTTCTCCACGCACCTGTCTTACGAATCAGCGTCATGGCGAGTAACGCAGCTGGCGGAAATGAATAGCTGGATGGCTGGCTTCTCGGAACAGCGCGTGGTAGCTGGCGACTATAACCTATTTCCCCACTGGGCGGAGTACACGAATATGACGGCGGCGTATTTCGATTCCTGGGCTGTGGCATTTGCTGCCGGCACAGCCATATCGTACCCGGATAACCCAGACGGTTTCACGCGCAAAGGGCGAGTCGATTACATCAACTACTCGAAAACCGCGGCAAACCTGCGACTGATTCAAGTGAAAATGCCGGATCAACGCGACCTTAATAATCGCAATGTGTCAATAACAGTGGGTAACTCTAACGACTGGGGCGTCAGACCGTCGGATCATAATTTCCTGGTGACGACCTTCGAAGTTAGGTGACCCGCTACTCTAAACACTCATGCTGAAGACAGTGAGCTAAGCATGACCATCTTCTTGGTCGGCTGCGATTCCCCCATCGCGGCGGCTCAAAAATGCTGGACGGCGTTGAGCGTTAAATAACCCGACAAATTAAACATACGAAAACCACGCGTTGGCAGACGTGTATCGCGCGTCTGCGATCTCGTCGCTTTGGTTTTCCGAACGAACTTAAGGGGGTTGATTTTGACTGCTAGTTATTTCCTACACTTTGCTTGCCGTCTATCTTCCCGCTGTGGATTGATCCTTTTCTTGTCGATCGTAGCGTTGGCTCAAGATGCTGCTCCTGTGTTGTTTACTCAGTCGGGAACTACACGAGCGATTGCCTTAGAATCCGTCACTCACGCTAAAGAGCCATTTTCCACATTTACTCAAATTCCATTCGGCTCAGATAACCGTACTCGCATTGCAATCTTTGCCCGGAATGCACAGCTCTTCGCTGGCGAAACTGTTAGCGCATTCACGGCTAACGTACAGGATGCGTCCGGACGTATCTATCCGTTCGCAGTTGAAAGCGCCGTCCCTTTGCCGCAAGCCGATGGCGTCACCATGCTAATTGTTCGCGTCAATGAAGATCTCGGCGATATTGGTGACGTTTTGCTGGGAATCAGTCTTCGCGGAATGTCGAGTAACCGTGTTCGTATCGGTATAGGTCATGTTGGTGGAGGACCTCCTGATGACACTACGCCTAATGAGCCTCCACCAACGACGGGCACCCGCTTTAAAGTGATGCAGTGGAATGTGGCCTATGGTCGCGGAACAGACAACGTAGTTGACGTGAACCGGCAGGCGACGTGGATGGCGAACCAGCAAGTGGATTTGATTTCGCTGAACGAGGTGCCGCCCGAAAACGTGTCACGCTACGTTGATCTACTGCGACAGAAGACAGGTGTCACCTGGCATTCTCATTGGGTGGCAATTACGCCCGGGAATACAGTGGGGCAGCAGGTACTGACGCGTCATCCGGTGGCGAGTACGGGCGAACGTTATTTGAGCTTCGGCCGTTCGGTCGCTCGGGTGACAGTCACCATTGGCGGGAAGACAATTAACTTCTTCTCGACGCATCTGTCTTACGAATCAGCATCATGGCGAGTAACGCAGCTGGCGGAAATGAACAGTTGGATGGCTGGCTTTTCGGAGCAGCGCGTCGTCGCTGGCGACTACAATCTGTCGCCGAACTGGGCCGAGTACACGAATATGACGGCAGCGTATTTCGATTCCTGGGCTCAAGCTTTTGCGGCGGGGACGGCCGTGTCATACCCGGATAATCCCGAAGGTAGAACGCGCAAAGGCAGAATCGACTACATCAACTACTCGAAATTCGCGGCAAACCTGCGACTGATTCAAGTGAAGATGCCGGATCAGCGCGACCTTAATAATCACAACGTGGTAGTAACAGTGGGTAACTCTAACGACTGGGGCGTAAGACCATCGGATCATAATTTCCTGGTGACGACCTTCGAAGTCAGGTGACAGTCACGTGAGTTGAATTCTCGTTCAGCTCTGCTGCCGCGGGTGTATTATAAGTTCCTGCATGGCAAGTGACGCTACCACCCTGAACGAAGCTGAGTCTGAGTATCGTGGACTTAAGATTCACGCGGCTCCCTCATTGCATGAGCAGTGTATGTCGATAATTGAATCACTGCGTTTGCCGCAGAGTGCCCGCGTCCTGGATCTCGGGGCAGGAGAAGGCGCGTTCACTCAACGACTCCTTGATGCGGGATTCGAAGTCAGTGCAGCTGAACTTGAGCCCGGTCGCTTTCGTCTCGATGCTCCTTGTCAGAATCTGAACTTGAACCTCGATTTCCATGATAAGTGGGAAGGTAGGTTCGATCTTGTAGTAGCAATCGAGATCCTCGAGCATTTACATGATCCCCGACATTTCATCAGAAACTGTCTGAACACGCTCACGCGTGGAGGTCTCTTACTAGTCACGTCGCCGAACGTCGAGTCGTGGCTCTCTAGAATAAGATTTTTAAGAGACGGCCATTTTTTGTGGTTCGAAGACGCTGACTATCACTCCTACGGTCATCTGACGCCAATATTCAGCTGGCAAATCAAGCAAATATGTGGAGAGCTGGGGGCAGAGCTAGTCCAGATAAGCAATACAGAGAACCGTCTGCTCCGCAAGAGACTAGGCGACTCCCTTAGGAGCATTTTGAAAAACAAGTCTTCCTATTTGAGTGCGTTGTATCCACTCATGACTGGGCGGAAAGACGGTGAGATTAATATCTACTTGATAAGAAAAGGTGAGACGTAGCGAGTTTCCCTCACACCGGAGGTAATCTCCACTGGTGTTGCAAGCAGATGCGGCCATAGCCTTTTCCTTTGATCACAGGCCTACCTCGCAGCGCCCCTTGCTCCACCTCAAAGAAAGCCGCGCCCTCCAAATGGTCTTGCAGTTCTCCCTCGATTGAAATCGCAACATTGACGCGGTATCGTCCGGGCACAAGAGGCAATTCGTCGATGAAACAAATCATGGACGTTCCGTTAGACGCATCGTGCGAATCGTGTGGTCCACGAACGGCACTATTGAAAGTTGCGAGTGGCTGTCCTAAATCGTCATAGATCGTGAAGATGCACGATGTTCTCGGTCGGTGGGCAGTGAGATAAAAGGCAAACTGGGCCGATCGTCCGGTTGCCAAAGAAACAGATGGGTCGGCCGCTCCTGTTGAGATTTCAATTCGCGCTAATTTGATCTCTCCTTTTCCTCTGCGGTCTGTACGCTCAAGCAGGTTCTGAGAGACACCACGCTCAAGCATTTTCAAGTACGCGCTCACCGCTCCACTCGCAGTTGAGTCGGTATATATCGAACCATTGTGAAGGAATATCCCTCGAGTACATAGCGCCTGCACGGCCGCCATATTGTGACTGACAAACAATACCGTGCGGCCTTCCCCAGCAACCTGTTCCATTTTGCCAATGCATTTCTTTTGAAAGGCAGCATCGCCGACAGCCAGCACTTCGTCGACTAGAAGAATTTCAGGCTCGAGGTGTGCGGCCACTGCAAACGCAAGTCGCAAGTACATGCCGCTGGAATAATGCTTCACTGGCGTATCGATAAACTTTTCGATTTCAGCGAACGCGACAATCGCGTCGAAGCGCCGCTTGATATCGGCTCGCTTCATCCCGAGGATGGCGCCGTTTAAATAGATATTCTCTCGGCCGCTTAACTCCAGATGAAATCCAACTCCTACTTCAAGCAAACTGCCGACCTTTCCGGCAATCTCTGCATACCCTTCCGTCGGCTCCATGACTCTCGCCAAAATTTTGAGCAGTGTGCTTTTCCCGGCGCCGTTTCGTCCGATTAAGCCGACCACCTCGCCCGTTTTTACTTCGAATGAGACATCCTTAAGCGCCCAGATGATGTCGTTTTGGCGCTTCACATTTCCGTTATCAGTGACCAGAGATTTTAGAGCTCGAAAAGGCGCCAGCGTGACGTTGGCGATACTGTCCCGAAGAGTCTTGTAGCTCTCCTTCGAAGTATTGATGGAGAATCGCTTCCCGATGCTTTCTACTCTAATGGCAATGTCGCTCATCCAGTGATCCTCAGACTATATCCGCAAACTGCTTTTCCATGTGTCTGAAATAGAAAGCCCCACTAATTAACAGCACAACTGACGCCAGCGCTGATGCTGCCACCATTAAACCGGGAGCAGTGTTTGTTCCGAGCAGTGCCCAACGAAAACCTTCTATCACTCCCACCATGGGATTAAGGCCGTACACAGTTTTCCAGGGCTCACGCAACAGACTACTTGGGTATGCAACGGGTGTTGCGAAAAGCCAAATCTGGACCAGGAACGGCACGATGTATCGCACATCTCTGTACTTTACGTTGAGCGCCGACATCCATAAACCTGCGCCGAGGCACGTAACGAATGCCAGCAACAGGAGGAGCGGTATCCACAGTATGTTTATCGTCGGCGTTACGCGATAAAACGCCATCATGCCGAGCAATACAATAAATGCCAGCAGAAAGTCGACTACTCCTGCAAGCACCGTCGCAAGCGGTATAGCCAACCTCGGGAAATAGACTTTCTTCAGTAGGTTCGCGCTTCCCACCAGGCTGTTTGACGATTGGTTGAGGCCATTGGCAAAGAAAGTCCATGGTACGAGCGCTGCGAAAGCAAACAGCGGATAAGGGAGACCGTCCGAAGGAACCTTCACAAGACGGCCAAAGAAAACACTGAAGACCAGCATCGCAGCCATCGGTTGAAGAACTGCCCATGCTGCACCTAAAGCGGTCTGCTTGTATCGAACCTTAATGTCTCGCCACGTAAGGAAGTAAAGAAGCTCGCGGTATTCCCACAGGTCCCTAAGGTTTAGAGAAACCCAGCTTTTGGAAGGCTTAATGCGAACGAGTTGTACGTCGCTCGTGGTTTTTAGAGCGGTTGAAACGT
>DATEDU010000380.1:0-45220 GCA_035281525.1 Pyrinomonadaceae bacterium
ACCCGGCTACACCACCGCCAACTATCACCGTTGACACTGATTGCCAGGCATCATTCGGAACTTCAATGTTTACGTGATCGCGCAGGCGATGACCGAAAACATCTGATGAACCGACGATCTCTCCATCTGGCAATGGTGGAATCTGGCTGCGTCCGCATGCTGAGAGTGCTACCGGCACACCGAGAAAGGCAGTCAGAATCTCGCGGCGGTTGAACGTCGTCATAATTTACTCGAAACGTTTCCACTCGCCTTCGTAGTAACGAACCAAAGCTTGGTTGTCGAGCCGGTTCACTTCGACCGGTAATGGTCCAATATCGCCGGAGAGAATGAACATCGCTGCCAGTGTGCTGTTGTCGAGGAATCTCAGGCCCGCTGGAGGATTCTGCGGAACTTCAAACGGAGCGGCACGCGCGAGGGCGAACCCCCAAAGTCCAAACGATGGCACCGCTGTGTAGTACGGCTTAACAGAAAATCCCGCCGCCTCCAGCGTGCGAACAATGCACCAGAAAGAGTTGCGCGCGAACATCGGCGAGGTGGACTGCACACTGACTGCCGCGTGCTCCACCAGGCGAGCTCGCAACATGCGATAGAAACGGGTGGTGTACAGTTTGCCTAGGGCGAATGTATTCGGATCGGGAAAGTCGAGTATCGCCGCGTCGTACGGCGCTTCAGTAGTGTCTTCGAGCCAAACAAACGCATCCTGATTCACAATCTTGACGCGCGAATCCTCCAAAGCTCGATTGTTCAGGTTTGCCAGCAAGGGAAAACGAGCGGAAAGCTGAGTCATGTCCGGATCGAGATCGACGAGCGTGACGTGCTCGACCGACGGATACTTCAGGATCTCGCGTACTGCCAAGCCATCTCCACCACCCAGCACTAACACTCTGCGCGGCGAGTTCGCTAACAACATTGCCGGATGCACCAACGCTTCGTGGTACCGGTACTCGTCAGTCGAGCTGAACTGAAGATTGCCATTGAGAAATAACTGAAATCCTGCTCGACCACGCGTGATGACGATCCGCTGGTAGGGAGTATCTTTCGTGTAGATAATCTCGTCCGCGAACATGTCATCTTCCGCCAGTGAAGTAAGTCTGTTCGCCTTGAGAAAGCCAATCAGCAGCAGAAGCAAGACGACTATTGCTCGGACGCGAAGTGCATTGATCTTTCCTTTGATCATTGGGCGCAGAAGCCACGTTCCCCACAACGCTACTCCGGCATTCAGCATTCCAAAAACGAGAGACGTCCGGACCAGACCAAGGCGAGGCACAAACAGTACAGGGAAGAGAATCGCCGCCAGCAGCGCGCCGATGTAGTCAAATGCGAGAACGCGTGAGACGAGCTCTTTGAACTCAACATGATCCTTGAGGATGCGCAGCAACAGCGGTATTTCAAGTCCTACAAATACGCCAATCGCAAAAACGATGAAGTAGAGAATTGGGTAAAAGTAACTGACGCGGGCGAATGTGAGGAACAATAAAGGGGCCGAGAAACCGCCAAGCACAGCCACCGCGAGCTCAATATCTACGAAGCGGCGCGCCAGTCCTTTATCGATAAAACGAGAAAGCCACGAGCCAACGCCCATGGCAAAAAGATAAATACCGATTATGAGGGAAAACTGGGTAACGGAGTCGCCGAGTACGTAACTCGCTAGTGTCCCGGCGAGGAGTTCATAGATCAGGCCGCAGGTGGCAACGATTAGAACATTTAAGAACAGTAACGGCGCTCGCTTCATGTTACCGATTGCTAGTCCATTGTGATCTAATTTGTAGGGGCGGCCCTCGGTGGCCGCCCCTGTTTTCGTTTGGTTCAACGCAGGGGCGCCCACGGAGGAACGCCCCTACAAATAAGTCACTCAGACGAGCCCGCCCTAACCGTGAATAGCCGCGGCGATGATTAACGCGCTGCCGAGAATCACCGACGCAATCACGATGGCAATAGCAGTGTTGTGATCCTCTTCGAGCTCTTTGCGAACCGAGAATGGCGCGACCTTCTCGATTATTATGAAAGCCAGCGCAAAGACCACCAGTCCTATCAGAACAAATAGCAGTGTCGTGATTAAGACGGGAATGAGTTCTCTCAGCGGTACGATCATCCCGGACACTACAGTTGAGTGAAATCCAACTAAGTCGATTCGCATTATTTTCCTCCACGTAATCCGTAATGCCAGAAATGGAAAGACCGGTACCCATTTTGTCGCGCGTCGGGCGGCAGCTGCCGGCGTTCGGATGTTGTGATTTCCCAGCCAAGCATGGCGCTCGTAGCGTATAAAGCAATCACGCCGGCGCCGAATATCGTGTAAAGTTTTTTAAGCATAGTGTTCACTCGTCATCGTCATCGTCGGATTCGCTGCCTCCGCCGAACATGCTTTCAGACCAGCGCCTCCGTTCAAAGCTTATGTGATAGATACCCATGATGATCGGAATAATCGATAACCCCACCAACGCCAATACAAAGTTGAAACCGCTGCTCACGTTCTGCTCAATCTTCACGTTCAAAGAGGCCGGGGTTTGCCACTTCTCCCATTGTCCTTCGAGCCTCAGAAGGTATCGGCCGCCGGGCATTGCCGAAGAATAAGCAGAGTCATTGCGTGAGCCTTCGGTCCACGATTCACCACCTTCAACACCGTAGTAATAAGAAATATCGATCGGGAACGACGTCACCAGTCCAGTTTCATCGTTGATAAGATCGCCTTCGAGATAGATCCAGGAATTATCGACAGCAGAATCGGCTGAGATTCGGATGTTACGGCGGCCGGCGAGCTCGAAAGGTTCGCTGAAAAATACCTGAGTCCCATCGGGGCTTTGCAGCGCCGGCAGCGTGAGATTCTGCGAGTACACTTCGCGCGATGTACCAGAGAAAAGAAACGCAATGACCCCGACTAAAACTAGTACGCCGACGAGGAGCAGCCAGTACTTGTAAATTGATTTGTGAAGGTACGGTTGATTTGGTCCAACAGTTGACGGTCGGGGAAGATTACTTACGTTGAATATTTTCTCAACGTCACGCACAGGAAGGTACGTCCCGAGGGACCAGTTAATCTCCCCCGTTCTAAGCTTCTTTTTCTTTTTTGAGGCATCCTCATCTTGCGCCTCCGGCACCATCGAGACTTCTTTCGAAAGTATGTGGGGAGGACTGACATAGTCGACGCCGCGCACTCGCTCACCGGCTTCCACTTTCCAATAGAACTCTCCCAAAACGGATTCGACATTCGCGAAAGCGTCTTGAAAAATTTTGTGGCTCTTGCCGCGGAAGTAAGCTGACTTTGGCGACTCCGTCACCTCGCCTGGTGGAACTGACTGAACGTAGCTCCAATGATCGTCACTGTGGACCAGCCATCGAAATCCGATTTGTGGGTTGTAGAGCAAATACTCGGACCAAAAGTACTGCGTGCCTTCGATCGTCACGCTGCGATACATCGCGCCGATTACCGTCATTTTCCCCTCGGGTAACTCGCCTTCAGCACCGAGCGGAATTAGTGGTTCGAACGGCTGTTTCTTAAGCGATTTAAGAAAGCTCAGTTGACCTTCATTGACGTCCAGCAGCGAATTGCAGTTCGGACAGGTAACTCGTTCAGTCTGGTCTGGCGCTCGCAGCTCAAGCGGCCCCGCGCAGTTCGGACAGCTTAATTGAGCTGCCCCAACGCGACGCTGATCGCGCTCAGGAGCTTTGGTTGTGGTGATTCCGAGTTCACCTAGTGTGACTTGATGCCCAAGAAAAACGAGAGGGGGCGATTCGTTGTAATCGAGCGTTCCGAAAGCATTGTTCGGGCCTGACAGGTCGGCATAGTAGTAAGTTTCCCCGGGCGTGAGTAGATACGGAATCTCACCGACGGCGCCCCGCGCTGTTGCCTGGCCCGTCTCGGCAACCGTCATTGGAGCTTGCTGAGCTAGCCCGTGGATTACCTGGCCGAGTTGGAGTTGCTCGAAAGGAGGAACTTGAACACCGTCAGGAATCGGATACTGGAACGTCAGATAGAATCTGCCCTGCGCCTCAGCAAGCCAACCGAGCCAGCCATTCGAGAACGTTGCGTACCACTCGTCCCACTGACCTCCCATTTCGTGGCCGAGTTGGGCACGACCTGTTAACTCGAATGAAACATCGCGCCACACGCCGCGCAATCCGACAGCGAGCGGCGATCCAGTTTCAACAAGTTCCGCGACCTTTCCGAGATCTTTCAGGTCTCGATCTGTTCGCGCTACGGCCGAGCGGCAGTATCCACAAATGACGACGATGGATCGACCGCTCTTGAATTCAACTGGCGCGGCGCAGGCCGGACAGCTCGCGCTGAGGATGCTCAAATGCCAGTCCTCCCGATTGTGGTCATGTCCGACAAGCTTCAGCTTGTCGCATAAGATCGACAAACTGAAGTTTGTCGGACATCTCTTCCTGAACTACTCTTTTGAGTACGCGGACGGTTACGGCAGTGGCGCCCAGCATCTCGGCAAGCACTTGTTCCCACGGCCAGGCTGCGCGGTCGCGGCAGCAGTAAAGATTGAATGTGGCGGCGCGAAATTCCGGAAAAGTGTGGCAAGCAAGATGCGACTCGGAAAGTAGAGCCAGTCCGCTTACGCCTCCAGTTTTGGAAAACTGATGCCACTTGATCTCACCGAGGACGTTGAGATCGAGATCCGCTATCAGGCGATTGAACAGAGATTGTAGTGTCGGTAAATCCTTGAGGGCCGCCGCATCGCAACCAGCCGCATCAACGACCCATTCTGTTCCGAGCATCATATCGATTCTTAATTGCGCGAGAGGATAACATTAATCCACACGAAAATTAACACCAACTTTTTCGTGCCTATTCGTGTTTTTAGTGGATCTTATCCTTATCTGGCATACTAACGACTCATGAATCCCGAGGACCTCGAAAAGCTTCTGCACGCCTACCAGAGTGGTGAAATTGACCGTTCTGAAGCTTCGCGTCAAATAAAGAATCTTCATTATGAGGACATCGGTTACGCCAAAGTCGATCACTCGCGATCGACACGCCAGGGCTTTCCGGAAGTCGTCTTTGGCGCCGGCAAAACGCGCGCACAGGTTCTCGGCATAGTCGAGCGTCTGGTGCAGCGCGCGCCAAACGTTATCGTCACGCATACGGATGCAGATACGTTTGGCGAAGTTCGAAACATCATCACTGATGCGGAGTGGCATGAGTCGGCACGGCTGATTCGCATCTGGAGAGATCGAACTGAACGTGGTGTCGGCATAATCGCCGTCGTCACGGCGGGCACGAGCGACATTCCGGTTGCGGAAGAAGCTGCGTTGACTGCGGAAGCGATGGGCAATCGCGTGCAGAGGATTTGGGACGTCGGCGTTGCCGGCATTCACCGGGTGCTTGCAGAACGGGAGCTGCTGCAGGGTGCGCGCGTGATAATCGTAGCCGCAGGGATGGAAGGGGCGTTGCCGTCTGTGGTTGGCGGCCTGGTTAGCGTGCCTGTGGTGGCGATACCGACAAGCATTGGTTATGGCGCATCGTTTGGTGGAGTTGCTGCGCTATTGGGAATGCTGAACTCGTGCGCATCAAACGTGACGGTGGTGAATATTGATAACGGTTTCGGCGCCGGCTTCGTCGCGAGCCTGATCAATAGGAAGTGGGAGAGTTGTTAAGCCTGCGAAGCAGGCGCAAGCATAAAGCCTGGGGCGTGAGCCCCAGGTAAACAATCATTAAATGACAGCGAGCCCGCGAAGCGGGTGACAGCAGTTTGGACCGTTTGCACCGTCGCCCGTTTCACGGGCTCCATCATTACTCAAACTTGCATTTCCTGGGGCTCACGCCCCAGGCTTTAAGCTTGCGCCCGCGTTCGCGGGCGCTCAGCAAGATTCACGGGTTTATCAGGTTGTTGAGCTTCTCTGCCCATTCCTGATCGAGATTCTGAAGAATGTTGTATTGTTCCAGTGCGGCGTCGCGGTTGCCGGTTGCGAGCAGACCCTTGCCGAGATTGTAGTACGCGCGACCAAAGTCAGGTTTCAACCTAATTGCCTGCCTAAAAGATTCCAGTGCCTCACTCGCCTTACCCATCTCAAGGTAAGTCTCGCCCAAACTATTAATCGGGTTTGCATCACCGGGCTTTAAGTTAGACAACTGCTTGTAGACTTCAACCGCCTCTGGATATTTTTTCGAACGGAAGTAGCGACTCCCCAGTCTTTCGTACGCGCTCGCATAGTCAGGCCGCAGTTTGATCGCCTGCTTATAAGCTTGAATCTCCTCGTCTGCGCGTCCCCAATCGCGGTAGACGAGACCCAGGGCATAGTGAGCGTCGGCGGCGTTGTAAGGATCGAGGCGAATCGCCTGCTTATAAGCGTCGGCCGCCTCTCGGTATTGCTTTAAATAATAATTTGCGAGCCCGATATTGAAATATGACTCAGAAGAGGGTCTGAGACTGACCGCTTTTCGCGACGCCTCGATGGCTTCAGCATGACGACCGAGTTTCTCTTTGCAAAAGCCGGTTTGAGCCCATGCCTCGGCATAGCCACTGTCTGACTCGGTGGCCTTCTCGAAATAAGGCAGCGCTTTTTCACAGTCATCCTTGGAAAGGAAACTGAGTCCGTCGCGGAAAAACTGTACGGCGCGTGCTCGCTTGGTACGCCCGGTCGCGGCGACGAGATCCGATAATGACGTGATTGGCGTGATTTGCAATTGCGAGATGCGTTCGGACGGAATCGCGAAATTGACACTCTGACCACCTGTGATTTGAAGCGTAGCGACTCCAATCACCTGGCCCTGCATGTTAACTACCGGGCTTCCGCTCGAGCCCGGCGAGATCGCGGCAGTGATCTGAATGATTCTGCCGAAGGTTGGAATGTCCCTGACCGCCGAGACGATGCCGTTAGTGACGCTGCCTTCGAGTCCAAACGGATTCCCGATGACGACTATGCTCTCGCCTTCCTGAGGAGAGGTACGATCCAACGGTAACGGTCGAATTTGATTGGCTGGCGCGTCGACTTTCAGAATTGCGATGTCGCCTTCCGCGTCGATCGCCAACACACCTTTAACCGCATAGATGCTTCCGGTCGATGTATGTACTTCGGCTCGATGCGCGTTTTCGATAACGTGCCGGTTGGTCACGACGCGATCCACATCGATGAAAAAGCCGCTGCCGCGCGAGACCTTTTCTCCGCGTGAGTCAAAGGTTTCGATGGCGACGGCTGAAGGCTTGATGCGGCGGACGAGTTCGGGGAGGAGATCCTGACCGGCGACTGTGTAAGCCGCGATGAGCACTAAAACTAGCAGCCCAAAGAAACGCATTACTGACGCGGTCATGGAGTCAGTACCACCCGCGGTAGCGGGTGGGTCGACAACGGTATTTGCCAACGACAGGACCCACCCGCTACCGCGGGTGGTACTGACTCCATGACAGTGCGCGTCCCGTCGTTCACTCACGTCCATCTATAACCCGGCCAGCGCTAGCTTCTGGATTCGGGAGACGATATCTTCCAGTCGCACGTCTTCGCTGGTTTTTGACTTCCGATCAAAGAGTTCGACTGCGCCATCCGAAATCTTTTTGCCGACGTTAATGCGATAGGGAATGCCAATCAGGTCGGCGTCTTTGAACTTCACACCGGCCCGGTCGTCACGATCATCAAGCAAGACGTCCAGACCGGCGCGGTGCAGTTCTTTATACAGTTCTTCACCAGCCTGCCTCAGCATGTCGTCTTTCATGTTCGTGACTGTGACGATCGCGTCGAAGGGCGAAATTGTCTTTGGCCAAATAATGCCGTCCTCATCGTGGCTTTGTTCGACTGCGGCAGTGATGATCCGTTCGACACCAATCCCATAACTGCCCATCACGATCGGAACTTCCTTGCCATCCTGAGTTAACACGGTCGCACCCATCGAATCGGAATACTTTGTGCCAAGTTTGAAGATGTGGCCGATCTCCATCGCTTTGTAGACTTCGAGCACACCAGTCTCACAACGTGGGCAGCCCTCGCCTGAATTGACAGCTCGCAGGTCAACCCAGCGATCGACTTGAATATCTCGAGGAACATCAACACCGCGAAGGTGGTGATCGTCTTTGTTAGCTCCCGTAGTCATGTTGCCGCGCCCACGCAGCGCAGGATCGGCGATGATGAATATTTGCGCGACTTTTTGTTTTGCTCCTACAGCACCGAGGCTGCCTGCGCTCGCCCCTAACAGTTCCCGAATTTCCTCAGGATGGGCTGGGCGCGTTTCTGCGCCTGCCATCGCGTCGGCCAGCTTTGTTTCGTGTAACTGGTGATCGCCGCGTAGCAGGATCAGCATAGGCAGAGGATTGCCGTTTGACGACTTGCTCATATATACCAGCGTTTTGATCTGCCGATCGGCGGGTGCGCCTCCCGGGAACGTGGTCAAATCCTCAATCGTTCTCACTCCGGGAGTCGGAAACTCCTGAGGTGCCTCGAGCCCACCTTGATCCACGACTGTTGTCAGCCGCGAAGTGGCCTTCTCCAGATTTGCTGCATAGCCACAGTTTGAGCAGCTCGCAATCAGATCCTCACCAGCCGGAGTTCTTGCGACAAACTCATTTGAGGCCGAACCACCCATTGCTCCGGAAGACGCTTCGACAATTGAGAACTTTATGCCGCATCGAGTGAAGATCCGTTTGTAGGCCTCACGCTGATTCTCGAAAGCTCGATCCAAGCCGACTTGATCGATGTCAAAGGAGTACGCGTCCTTCATGATGAAAGTACGCAATCGCATAAATCCCGACTTCGGACGCGCTTCATCGCGAAACTTCGTTTGAATCTGATACCAGACCTGTGGCAATTGCTTGTACGAGCGAATCTCGTTGCGAGCGATCGAGGTAAATACTTCTTCGTGGGTCGGGCCCAGGCACATGTCGGCGGCTTTTCGATCTTTAAAACGAAACATGTCGACGAACGTAGTCCAGCGGCCGGTCTCTTTCCAAATCTCTGCCGGATGGAGTGCAGGCAGAAAAAATTCCTGACCACCAATTGCGTCCATCTCCTCTCGGAGGATTTGCATTACTCTGAGCGCCACGCGTTGGCCGAGCGGCAGATAGGAATAGATGCCCGCGCCGAGTTGGCGCACTACGCCCGCGCGTAACAAAAGTTTATGAGATACGACTTCCGCGTCTGCAGGGTCTTCGCGGAGAGTTGGAATGAAGTATTCTGACCAGCGCATTAAAAATTAATAACATGCGTGAATAGCGAACAGCAAACAGCTAACAGCGAACAGCAAAACCTGCTGGCTGTCTGCTGTTCGCTGTTTGCTGTTCGCTTCATTTGCTGTTCGCTCCGCAGGATATCTGTGGCTCGTCAAACAGCTCCTGCATACGGCTGAGGAAACGCCCAACATGCAATCCGTCCATCAAGGCATGGTGGACTTCCACCGAAATGGGAAGCAGAGTCCGGCCATCAACATTCAGAAATTTCCCGAATGCTATCTTCGGCACCGAATCCAACTGTCCCATATTCCGAGCGTGAGCAAAACTCGTGAACGACATCCATGGCAAGATTGAAAAGTGAATTCGATCGTCGCCGGGGTTGGGCTTGAATGCCGCGCCGTCGCGCTGCGCGTCCAGCGTCGCTTGCTGAGCTGCACCGATGAACTTTTCGAAATCCTCATCATAATCAAAATAAGCAAAGTTGAAGCTCTCGTTAGGCATCAGCACGATCGTCCCGCCGTGAATCACATCGTGAATTATCACCTTGTCGTCCCGCAGACGGTAGCGGAATGGCTCAATATCATTTGCGGCTCGCAACGCGAAGTACAGATAAGTCAGTGATGCGTTGGTCCCAGGCCGTGCGCGCAGAATTTCGAGCACTCTGCTGAAATCGAGCTGCGCACAAATATTGAAGTAAGGGTTGGTGTATCCGCGGAAGAATTCAAAGAGATGCCGACGCGGCCATGTTGCTACGTCAAGGTATCTTGTCATGCCCAGATTGTACTGAACATTTGTCATTTGTCATTGGAGAATTCAACCTGCAAGTGCAAAGCTATCATAATGCCTCTCAAGCTGAGCCAATGAGTCAGTACCGCGAGCGATAGCGACCGGGTTCCCTTATCGCGGCACTAAGATGGATGTCACGCGTCGCTCATTTGTTGAATGCAACCGGTATCGACCCGGTCGCTATCGCTCCCGGTACTTACTACAAGCCGTCGGTTGAAACAAAGTACCAATCTTCTGGGCTTGGAAAGTATTGCACTCAAGTTGAATCCAGCAATGACAAATGAAAAATCTCCAATGACAAATGAAAAATCTCCAATGACAAATGATACGTTGCGGGTACTCGTAGCGTGAGGTACCATCCGCTAGCTTCCGATTCAATGGAGATTCGATCGATGAAAATCGCTCTGGCCAGCGACCATGCCGGATATGCCGAAAAGGAACGATTGAAACCCTTACTGCGTGACTTAGGGGTGGAGTTTGATGACTTGGGAACGCAATCCGAGGTGTCTGTCGACTATCCTGACTATGCACGAAAGGTTGCAGAAGAAGTTTCGAATGGTCGTGCCGATCAGGGGATACTCGTATGCGGCTCCGGGACGGGAATGGCTATTACGGCAAACAAAGTTCGCGGCGTTCGGGCCGCGGTGGCATGGTCGGAACAGACGGCGCGTCTCGCGCGTCAGCATAACGATGCGAACGTGCTGGCAATCGGCGCCCGCACGACACAGCCAGAAAAGATTCCCGAGATTGTGCGGGCGTGGTTTAGTGCGGACTTCGAAGGCGGACGGCATGCCGGGCGCATAGAAAAGATAAGTCAGCTGGAAAAAGGACACATCTAAATGGACGACCTTAAGAATGCACCGTTGGCCAAAGTCGACCCGGTGATTTCCGAAGCGATTGACAACGAAGTCGCACGCCAGGCGCAGGGCCTCGAGCTCATTGCCTCGGAGAACTTTGTCAGCGAAGCCGTGCTCGAAGCCATGGGCTCCGTCTTCACCAACAAGTACGCTGAAGGTTATCCAAAGAAGCGCTACTACGGAGGTTGCGAGTGGACGGACGTAGTCGAGCAGACGGCAATCGATCGCGCCAAGCAGCTTTTTGGCGCTGAGCACGCTAACGTGCAGCCTCACAGCGGTGCCCAAGCCAACATGGCGGTCTATATGGCAGCGATCCAATACGGCGATCAGATCCTCGGTATGAACCTTTCGCATGGCGGACATCTCACGCACGGCCATCCGATGAATTTCTCGGGCATCAGTTACAAGGTTGCAGATTACGGCGTCTCTAGAGAAACTGAACAGATTGATTATGACGAGCTACAGCATCTAGCCGAACAGCATCGACCGAAACTGATTGTCTGCGGCGCCTCTGCCTATCCACGCATAATTGACTTTAAACGAATAGGTGAGATAGCGAAGTCCGTTGGAGCGCGCATGTTTGCCGACATCGCTCATATCGCTGGTCCTATTGCTGCCGATCTACATCCCTCGCCTGTTCCGCATGCTGACTACGTCACGAGCACCACTCACAAGACTCTTCGCGGCCCGCGCGGCGGACTGATTCTTTGCAAGGAAGAGCACGCGAAGGAGATCGATCGCAAGCTCTTTCCCGGAGTCCAAGGCGGCCCGCTGGTTCATATCATTGCGGCGAAGGCGGTGGCGTTTGGCGAGGCACTACGCGAAGACTTCAAAGAATATCAGCGCCAGACTTTGGCTAATGCGAAGGCTCTTGCAAGCGAGTTGCAGGAACAGGGCCTACGTGTCGTATCAGGTGGGACAGACAATCACTTGATGTTGGTCGATGTGTGGATGGATGGGAAGGGAATTACCGGCAAAGATGCCGAGAAAGCACTTGAAGCAGCTCACATCACGGTTAACAAGAACACGATCCCTTTTGATCAGAATAAGCCTTTCGTTGCCTCCGGCTTGCGCATCGGGACGCCCGCATTGACCACGCGCGGCATGAAAGAATCGGAGATGCGCGAAATCGGCCGTCTAATTGCGGAGGTCATTCACGCTCCTGAGTCTGAGGAGGTGCGGCGCAGCGTGCAACAGGGCGTTGCCGATTTAACTGCGCGATTTCCTTTGTATCAAAAGAGATTCAAACGGCATGAGTATGCACATCAATAGTTAATTATTTCGCCTCACGCGCACCAATGCTGATAAAATGACTCGCATGAAACCATAAATCCCAATCTACCCCCGGAAGGAAACTCCCATGCAAAATCAATCCCCCAACCAATTTGAAGCCAATACTTCTTCACAACCGGCAAGCACTTCCTCTGCAGTCACATCACTGAACCTTAGCGATCAACCGTCGTACTCAGCCGGTGAACAATCATACTCGGCTGCTGATGATGCTGTTTCGAATGAATATCGGCAGCAAAGTATTTCAGGCGCGCGCTGGTTTTTTTGGATTGCCGGGCTCTCGATAATCAACTCGATTATCATCATGAACGACGGCAATTGGGCGTTTCTTGCCGGACTGGCTATCACCGAAGTGATTTCCGGTTTCGCTGTTGGTTTATCGGCCGAACTCGGTACGAGCGTCACTATTATCGCATTTGTGCTTGACCTTTTCGTGGCTGGGGTTTTCGCCATGTTCGGTTGGTTCGCGCAAAAAGGCTACACATGGGCCTTCATCGTAGGCCTGATATTCTATGTCCTGGACGGATTGATCTTCGTGTACTTCCAGGAATGGCTGTCAGTGGCTTTTCACGGGTTTGTTGTGTATTGCCTCATCCGAGGGCTGATGGCGAACCAGAATTGGAAGGCATCGCAGGTTCAATCCCCCGCTAGTTCTTAACGCCGACACCTCGAGAGATTGGCCGCTGGGTAGAAGTATGAATGAAATTTTTGGGCCGGAGGGCCTCATCGCTCGGGCGCACCCGGATTACGAATACCGGCCCGGCCAGATTCAAATGGCCGAGGCAGTCATGCGTGCCTTTGAAGATCGACACCACCTCATCGTCGAAGCAGGCACCGGCACCGGAAAAACTCTTGCCTACCTCGTCCCTGCTGTTGCCGCCGCACTCGCGGGTCGTGGACGCGTCATCGTCTCCACCGGCACAAAGAATCTACAAGAACAGTTGATGGAGAAAGACGTCCCCTTCCTGCAGGGAGTGCTGCCGAAGAAGTTCACAGCCGCTTACATGAAGGGAAGAAATAATTACGTCTGCCTTCAACGATTGAGACGCGCCGAAGGCTCGCCGGTGCTCGATGGACTAGAAGAGGTTGATTACTTCGATGAGGTTCTGCATTGGGCGAGGGAGTCGGCGACGGGCGATCGTGCGGAGCTCGCAAACCTTCCGGAGCATCTTTCTTTCTGGCGGCACATCGACGCTCGGTCGGAAATTTGTTTTGGACAAAAGTGTCCCGACTTCGAGCCTTGTTTTATAACGCGCATGAGGGATCGAGCTCAGCAGGCCGACATCGTCATCGTAAATCACCACCTGTTCTTTGCCGACCTGGCTCTCAGGAATAATGTGTATGGGACAGTGCTGCCTGATTATTCTGCCGTGATTCTCGATGAAGCTCATCTGATCGAAGATGTGGCCTCAGAGTATTTTGGCGCCCAGGTATCGAGTTACCAGGTCGACGAGCTGGTGCGCGACATTGGAAACTTATCCATCGAGAAGCCTGAGATAGACCGGGAAGTAACGAGGACTTCTTCACGCGTTTTGCGATTTGCAGACAACCTTTGGCTGGGCTTTCGTGAGGGACGCGGAGGCGAAGGGCGGTATGCAATCGTTCCCGGCACATTCGCGACCCGAGACCCTGACGGTGAAGTCATTTCCACACGGCTTGGAGATCTTTATCTGGCTCTCGAAGGTGCTTTGGCACGACTTGAGACAACGCTCGATGCGCTGAAAGAGAAAAACGTTGACATCGAAAATGTCGTGCGGCGAATCCGCCAGGTTCGATTCGACCTACAGTTCATAGTTACCGGGTCAGACAAGAAGTTTGTCTACTGGTACGAACGACGGGGTCGCGGATTATTCTTGCGCGCTTCGCCCATCGACGTTTCCGGTCTTCTGGAAGACAAACTCTTCGGCCAAATCGAAACCGTCGTGCTCACTTCCGCCACGTTATCGAGTGCAGGTAACTTCAATTTCATCCGTGAACGGCTCGGTCTCAACAAAGCAGCGGATTTAATTGCCGAGTCAAGCTTTGATTACAAGAGCCAGGCACTACTCTACTTGCCGGCAAAGATGCCGGACCCGCGTTCTCCAAATTGGGCCGAGGCTGCGGCGGCTGAAGTGATCAGGATCGTGAAAGCCACCGAAGGTCGCGCTTTTGTGCTTTCCACCAGCCTCGCGGGAATGCAGTCGCTGTACGACTCAGTCATGCCGGAGCTCGACTATCCATGCTTCTTGCAGGGTAGCGCGTCGAAAGGGCGTTTGCTCGCGAAGTTCCGAGAGACGCCGAACGCCGTACTGTTTGCAACCTCTAGTTTCTGGCAAGGCGTAGATGTGCGGGGCGAGCAGCTTTCGTGCGTGATTATCGACAAGTTGCCGTTTGCCGTGCCTACAGATCCTCTGGTGGCAGCGCGACAGCGTTACATCGAGGACGGCGGTGGCTCGAGTTTCTTTGAGTACAGTGTGCCGCAGGCGATTATTACTTTGAAGCAGGGGCTGGGAAGGTTGATACGCAGCACGACTGACAAGGGAGTGCTGGCGGTGCTGGATCCGCGCCTGCAGACTAAGATGTATGGACGCACATTTCTGAAGAGTTTGCCACCATGTCGCACCACCTCACGCATCGAAGATCTGGCACGGATATTTGATTCAGATCTCGCGCCGGGTGACGTCAGTACCACACGCGCCGCGGGAAGTACTGACCTCATTCCACTACCTCATACGTCGCCACACTAGCTGGCGTCTCAAAACACCGTACTTTATAAACCTGCACCCGATCATCACTGATCTTAGAACCCACTCGTTCGAGAATGTACTTCGCCAAATTCTCTGCCGACGGCTGCAGTTCATGAAACGGCGCCAACTCGTTAATATTCTGATGGTCCAGGTACTGGACCACTTCATCTGCGGCAGCCTTAAGTTCTACGAAGTCAACCAGCAGCCCGATGTTGTCCAACTCCCGACCGCGCGCGTAAATCTCAATTCGGTAATTGTGGCCGTGCAGGTTCTCGCACTTCCCTTTGTAACCACGAAGTTGGTGAGCGCTGGAAAAGTTACGCTCGATCATCACCTCAAATTGTCCAGGCATGTAACGAGTCTGTCATAGTCGGAAACTGCTTGTCCAACACGCCTTCTCACGGAATGAGGTCAGCAGGTGGGTACTTCCGGACAAGAAAATTGCGCGACCCCTTCAGGGTCGCGCAATTTCTTTTTGATGGCATTTTACCCAGGGTGGCGCGCGCTACGCGCGCTAACCCTGGGCTAAGTTATAGAACGCCTTCGGCGTTCTCAAGAGCCGACCGGGCAATACCCATCACGCAGAGGCGAGGGACGTAACGTCAATATTATATTTCCTTATCTTGCTGTAGAGACGCGGCCGGTAAATGCCCAAAAGGTTTGCCGCAGCCTGCTTGTTGCCTCCCGTGCGTTGCAGAGTCTTTTCGATTACGAGCCGCTCAATATCCTCAAGGGTCATGTTAGGCGGAACATCCCATCCAGGACTGGCTGATCCGGTTTCGGGCAAAGTTCCGTTATCGAACGGCAGATCGACAGGGTCAATGCGATTATTCTTCGCCAGCAAAACTGCCCGCTCGATCACGTTCTGCAACTCGCGTACATTGCCCGGCCATGAATGGCTAAAGAGGCGTTGGTAAGCTGCTTGAGACACTCCTTCGATCGGCCGCTCGTACTTTTGCGCGTACATGTGAAGGAAGTGTTCGGTCAGGAGTTGAATGTCCTCGCTGCGCTCTCGCAACGGCGGCACGTGAATCGTTATCGTAGAAATGCGATAGAAAAGATCGTCCCTTAAGAGACCGTCGCGAATTGCATCAGCCGGTGGCCGGTTGGTCGAGGAGATGAGACGAAAATCCACAGCATAAGTCTTTTCAGAACCAATCTTCCGATAGCTTCGCTCTTGCAGCACGCGCAAAAGCTTTGGCTGTAGCTCGACCGGCATCTCCGCAATCTCATCAAGCATTAGAGATCCGCCGGCAGCGTGCTGTACGAGTCCTTCCTTTTCCGCGTGTGCGCCAGTGAAAGCGCCTTTGGTATGTCCAAAAAGTTCAGACTCGATTAGCTCTTTCGGAAGCGCAGCACAGTTTACTTTGATGAACGGTTTTTTTGATCGCAATGAATTGTAATGAATGGCGTTCGCGATCAGTTCCTTGCCTGTGCCTGATTCGCCGACAATCAGGACGTTTGCATCCGATTTGGCTACCGACTCAATCGTCTCATAAATAGTCTGCATCGACTTGGCGGCGCCGATGATGTTGAAGTACTCCGAGCGCGTAGAGAGCTTGTTACGCAGAGTGTTCGTTTCAGCCACCAGCTCGCGGCGCTCCAGCGCCTTGTAAACGAGTGGTTGTATTTCCTCAAAATCGAAAGGCTTCTCGACGAAATAAAATGCGCCTGCCTTGGTGGCTTCCACGGCCCGAGCTACTGAACCGTAACCGGTTACGACTATGACTTCAGTCGTCGGTCGCGCGTCTTTCATGTGACGCATAACTTCGAGACCGTCCGTATCCGGTAACTGTAAATCACAAATGGCCAAGTGATGCCCACCCTGATCGAAAAGCTCGATCGCTTCGGCGCCACTTGCCGCCGTGTCAACGACGTAGCCTTCCTCCACCAGGTTTTGTTTCAATGAATCGGCCATGGTTGGCTCGTCATCCACCACCAGGATCCGCACATCTTTGTTCTCCACCCTTTTCTCCTCCTTGAAAGTAGCTGTGCCCGCTTTCATATTTTTTATTCCCTCAAAACGTTAGTTACGAACTCAATGGAAGACGAACACTCAATTTGCCTTTGTCATGCGCCGCGGACCCTCCATGAGCTTCGATAACCTTGGCGGCCAGCGACATCCGTATCTCGGCGCTTCCCGCAAATGATTGAAACGGATCGTGGTCCAGGTTGTTTAGTCCATGCCATTCGACCAGCGCTGTCCCATTGTTGTTTGCTTCTCTTTTTAAGCTGACTCTCACTAATCGGATTGGATCCCCACCCTGCAATTTCATGGCCCCGAGCGAAATCGATCTAAAAGCTTCTGCCAAAACCGCAGGATCGAACTCTCCGGTAAGTGCAGGCGACTCCGTTTCGACGATCATTTGTCCGGTCAGGGGACCCGTAGTTCGAGCATTCGAGAAACTCTCGGCCACGCCCCTCATGATCTTTTGGATATCCACGCTCGGCTGCTTCCGAAGTTCTATAGGCCGGCCATATTGCACAAGCGTGGACAAGTCGGCTGCGGCTCGATCCAGACCACCGATCAGTTTGTCGATGGTTTCCATCTCGTCCTGCGGGGCCTGGCCCTTCTCCAGGCGCCTGCGCAGGAACGTGGCATACAGTTTGAGACCATTCAACTGATTCTTAAGATCGTGAACGATCTGAATCGAGGCTCGGCCTAGAGCTTGGAGAGAATCGCTATCTTGTGACGTCGACAATAACGGCTTCATTCGATAGTCCCCAATGCGTCAACCTCAAGCGTCGTCCAGTGGGGGGAAAGCATTTTTGGGGGATGCGGGTGTATGAATTGAACCCGGCACACCAGATTCGATCTGTCGTATTTCGATGCGGCATGTTAACAAAAACCCCCACCGTATTCTAGTGATACAGTGATTTCAATAACTTACGGCGAGCCCAGACCTTGATTGTGGAACAAAAACCTCCTGAAATCCGAAGTGCCGGGGCTTTTCACGGCGGTGATAAAGACATCCGCGTCCTGCTGGTGGAAGATACAGAAGACAATCGCTGCATGATGCGGCGCCTGCTCGAAATGAGCGGATATCAAGTTACCGAGGCCACTAACGGTGTGGAAGCCGTGAGGGTAGCGGAAAGCCTAAACCCGGACGTCATTCTGATGGACCTTAGTCTGCCGGTTGTCGATGGTCTAGCCGCGACGCGGAGAATTCGTCAATTGCCGGATTTGAAGAATACTCCGATCATCGCAGTTTCAGCTCATGACACGGCTGATTTCCATGCTGAAGCTCTTGCCTCGGGTTGCAACGCCTACATCACTAAGCCGATAGATTACGGCGAGGTAGAAGATCTCATCGTCAGTCTGACCCTGAGACAAAAGGGTGCCAATCATTGATGGCGGAGCTTTGAAGGAACCTTCGCTGGGGCGTCGGAGTCTAATGGTCGATGCCCATCAGATTGCAAACTGACTTGGGCGATCCTACAATTCGACTGCCTATAGACATGGCTGCTTCAGAAAAAGATCTGGAAAGCTCCGACGAGTCTCGACGCAAAGTAATAATCGGCTCAGCCGTTGTTGCCGCGCTGGTGATCGCCGGAGTTTTTTACTTTTTAATGAGAGCCGGGAGCGGAGGCAATGTCGAGCCGGTCCTGGAAGGAGCTATTCGGCCAGGCTCACCTGAATTTGAGCAATACGCTTCCAAGATAGTGCTGGATGCCCCTGAAGGTGATGTAGCGAAGCGTGCTTTGGGCGACATCGTGATGAACCTGCACACTATCGCACGCAACTTCACCGGACGAACACTGAATGGCTTGGAGATTAAAGGGGTCGTGGTCGATCACGCCGGAAGGTCCGTGAAAGAACGGACAATCATCGTGATTCCGGGAAGACAAACCGAGCTCGAGCAGAACAAGACCCTTCCCGTGTCAGTACGTCTTGAAGGAATGACTGATAAGGACGACCGCGCCAATATCAAGGTGGAAGTTACGGGGTTTAAGTTCAAACAGTGAATGCATCGTCGCGTAGCGACGGTTGAATGTAGCCCGGCCTTTTAAGACCGGGTTAGAGAAAAGAGATTGATTGGCGTCGCGTCGCGACGTTTGAATTTCAATCGTCGCTAACGCGACGTGGTCAGATTTGCGACGTGTCCCGGCGTTGAAACGCCGGGCTCAAGTCGCCCCTACGCGGCGATAAATCACTCGTCAAGAAAAAGCTCTTCGAGTGACTGCCTCACAGGTTGGACCGATACCAGCTTCCCATCGACTTTCCGCAGCATCGCAATTACGACATCCACATCTTTCTCGTCCTTAACTTCAATGCGCAAGCCGCCCGGTGTAGTACTCACACGGTAACTATTATTGGAAGACGGATGAGCACTCAAAGCTGCCGCGTCGATGCCGCGGGCCACTACCTCGAAGCGGTTACTATCGCCGGCTCGCTGGCGCAGTTGATCGAGGTGACCGGCATGTGCCAGTTTGCCTCGCTTCAAAATGGCCACGCGATCGCATAATACCTCGATATCCGAGAGAATATGCGAACACATAAAAACGGTCTTGCCTTGTTCGCGAAGTCCGCCAATCAAATCTCGAACCTCACGGCGCCCTACCGGATCGAGACCGCTCATGGGCTCGTCCAAAAACACCACTTGCGGGTTGTTAACGAGCGCCTGGGCCAGCCCGACTCGCTGGAGCATGCCCTTGGAAAACTTTCTTAATTGCGTGTTCCAGGACTTCTCGTCGAGTCTAACAAGTTTCAGCAGCTCGCTCGCGCGACTCCGCCGGGTGCTAAGTGGAATACCGAAGAGCTGTCCGCAGTACTCCATAAATTCTCGCGCTGTGAGGTAATCATAAAAATAAGGATTTTCAGGTAAGTAACCGATCTGCTGATGTACCGACACATCAGAGATGTCGCGGCCGAGAATCCGAGCATCGCCGGCAGTCGGAAAGATGAGTCTCATTAGCAGCTTCAACGTTGTAGTCTTTCCTGCGCCGTTAGCTCCAAGAAAACCGAAGATCTCTCCGCTGTTAACAGTGAGAGACAATCCGTCGAGCGCTCGCACTTTGCGTTTGCGCCAGAATCCGACGTCGTAATCTTTTGTGAGATTGTTTATTTCAACTACGGTCGTCATCTTAAAGTTATCGCGAAGGCACTTTGGATTTCGGATCGAGCGTAACATCACACTTACCCTTAATCAGCACATACGGAGTATCGCTCGGGTCGAGAAGTGCTCCGGAAGAGTCCTTGTTGAATGCTGTTTTCGCGAGCACGATTCTCATTTCCTGCCACGAGTCAGGGCAGCGCCCGTATTCTGCCTTATATGCTTCCAACGACCGACGAATGTTATCGCGCTCGTCCAACGAGTCCAGTTCCATCAAACGCCCGCGGGCCATATCCTTAACCAGTTCATCTGAGGCTTCTTCATACATGCGAACGTAAATCTCTCGGGCAGTGTCGCGGCTGCCGCCTTGTGTGAGCGTGCGCGCTTTCATCGCAGTCATCCAAGCGGGGGCGCCGGGAAGTTCCGCTCCACGGCCGTAGGCTTCACTCGCGGCCGCGAAATCGTTTTGCTGCCAGTAGATGTAACCCAGATAGTTGTAAAGCCTCCATGACGACGGATTAGCGTCAATGCCTTTCCGAATGAGGCGAATAGCTGACTGTACGTCCACCTCACGAAGAATCGTGGCGGAGTATTGGTACGGCGCCATGAATTGAGGATCCAAAGTGACGGCAGTATCGAGCATCGGTGCGAGCAGTTTGAGATCCAGCTGGCTCAGATGGTTCACCGTAGAATCAGGCGGCAGGCTGAGGATGCTGTTGCCAACATATTGAAGGGAACGCATCCAGTACACATCAGCTACAATCCCATTAAATGCCAGGCTCAACCGCTTAACAGAAGTTGGGTTGAGATACAGAACATCTTCCTGGAGTTTTGCTTGTCCCGCCGGCTTCTTCGAGTCGAGCCAACGCGAAAGCCCGACGACTGCAGCCAACCCAATGACAACCGCCATCACAAGAACGCCATCAGTTCTGAGCGTCTGTTTCATTTGAAATTACGTCGTTTGAAGATCAACGTCGCCGCCGAGAGAATGACGGCAACGTAAATGCTCGAGTAAGCCAAAAGTAATGCCACTTGCGAAGGTGGTGGGACTTGGCCGTGAGCCGCCGGTGTTATTTGGCTTAAGTTAGCCAGATTGGGCAAAAGATAGTACAGGCTGATAAAAAGCCATCGCGCAGCGGTGCCACCCAACGAGTTCGCAAGGGCTTTTAGATCCTCGCTGAAGTGCCCGATGATGAATACAAAAAAAGTTAAGAGTGCTGAAAGAGCCGGCGAGGAGAATGATGAGAACAGCAGGGCAACGCCCGTGATCACCATCAGCTCGACATAGACCATCAGCACGGCCGGCCAAATCCGCAAGGCGAGCGGGTCCCATCCTCCGCTGACGTAAAGCAAAGCGGCTGATACTCCCAAGCCCATAATCACTACGTTTACGAGCAAAGTCAGGCACAACCCGAGATACTTTCCTAATATGAACTCTCCTCGACCTACCGGTTTGGAAAAAATTGCGTAGATCGTGCGCCGTTCAATCTCTTTATAGACGAGCCCAACGCCAACGAAAATTGCGATGAACACTCCGAACAGCAGCATCGCGCTCAGGCCGAGGTCGACAATAATCTTCCGCTCCTGTCCTCCTGAAAGCTCGCCGATGAAGATTGCAGCGCCGATGAGTAGCAGCACAAACAGAACGAGGTTGTAGAGCACACGATCGCGAACGGCTTCGCGAAAGGCGTTCAAAGCGATAGCAAAAATGCGCCAAGTCACTGTTCGATTACCTCACGGTTGCAGATCCACGAGTAACACTGACATGGGATTCATCAATTTTTCTCTAGGACGAATTGCGAGGCTCACCGTGCATTCGTTTGAACGTGCTAAATATAAAAAGCGCCGCCAGTAATGTCCAACAAATTATGCTCACTGCCACTGAAACTTTTGTGAGAGTAGGCTCGCGGAATTCGAGATTAATTGTCGTTGCGTCTTCCGGGAGCGATATCAGCAGCACACCGTCTTTGTCCGCGCTAGTGGTAAGAAGCTGGCCGTTCGATGTCGCTGACCAATGAGGATAGTAAAGAGTTCGGATTCGGGCGTCGATACGTTCACCGGCTTCAACATGAAAGGAACGTGTTAATGCTTGCCAGGAAGTCACGTTAACGGCTCTCGTTCCCGCTTCAACTTCAGCAGAAGCGCGAAGAGGCGGAATCTTCTCGTATGACGGTTTCCCTTGTGCTGCGTTGTTCGCCCACACTGACAGCCATTGCACAATGCTCGGCGACTCTCTTAAGGGTCTGAGAATATCTTCAAACTCCGAACGGGAAAGGTAGCGAGCCGGTCTGATAATCTGAGAAACAGTAAAGGTTACCGATATGAGTACTAAGCCCGCGAACACCAGCGCAATTGGACGGCCTTTACCTTGAAAATTCTTCCACCACGTGGGTACGCTCGCTGCTATTAATATCGGAGCCGCGACTGACATAACCGCCAGCCAACGAAAGGGGTGTTGGGCCAGTCGCAGGCCCGGAATTGCCGCCCACAGCGGCTTGCTCAAAGCAGTGGCCATCAGAAGTGAAAAAAATAGGATGAGTGCCACCGGAATGGCAGCCAGTCGGCGTTTTCTAATCAGCAAAAAAATCGCTGGGATACACATCCCCAACGTGGCGATCATTAGGATATTCATCCACCATATGGTGACGTTCTGCTCAGGCGAGAAAGTCGAGAAAATGAAATTCGACCGATAATCCAATAGTGGATCAGGATGATTACCGTCTCCGACGATCCACGACATTTCCCTGACGACGGTGGTCCAGTAAAAAGCGCTTGCCGCTAATCCGAGCGCCGCAGCACCAGACAGTTTAATAAGTGTTCTTACTTTACGAGGCCCTTGCAGAGACAACAGGGCGTAGAGGAGGAGTGTGATTGAGCCGAGAACTGTCAGTGGCAAGTGGGTGAGTATTAACAGTGCGTAAGATGCGGCCAGGCCAGCAACATTCAACCACGTTCCGCGCTGGCAAATTCTTGTCGTAAACGCTAAGGCAAATAACAACGCCACGCCCCCGGCAAATTCAGCGAACTGGGCTGCCTGATAAAGTTCGGCGGCTCGATACGGCATGACGGCATAGAACACGCCTGCCCACGCAGCGGTATGTCGCGGTAAGAAACAGGACGCCCAGAAGTACGCGCCGAGCGCGCCAAGAATCGATACAACAGTGAAGACCAACGAACTGGCGGTGTACCAGTCGCCCGTAACGGCTCGAGCCGACGCTAGCAGGTAGTAAACACCCGGCGGATAAAATCGGAAGAGTGGATCGCCGTAGCCTTGATTCGATGTTGCCAGCCAGCCTGGATATAAGTCGCCTCCAGTAATCGCATCGTAAAAGGGAAGCGCAAAGTGATAATGATTGGCCAAGTCATTATTGAAAGGTATGCCTACAAGCAGAACAGGAAGGGTCGCGAGCGTTCCTGCGAAGACTACCAGGAGAAGTGGCAGCCAACGCGCGGACAAATTCACTGAACTGACATTTATCTGTGAAGCAATTTGCAAGGTCTTTAGTCCCTGATTGCGCGGAGAAGGGGACGGCGCCGGAGTGCCGCCACTACAAATAATCCGATCATCAGCCATCCCAAAACCGAGAACACCGCTGTCCAATAAACGCGGCGCGGTTCGCGAAATTCCAAATTAACCAGCGTCTCTGTATTCGGAACTGATATCAGCAATGCCCCATCTTCATCAGGCCGCACCTTCAAGCTCTGATTGCCGGCAGTGGCAATCCAATGGGGATAGAAAAAGGTTCGCACTCGGACGTCGCTGGCTGGCCCCGCAGTGACTTGAAAGCTTCGCTTCTCCGGCTCCCATGATTTGACCGACACGCTTCTTGGCCCGGCATCAACCACAGTATTCATTTCTTTCCAGGGTTCCTTCACCCACACCGGCCACCACTGCGACACACCGGTCGAGCTGGGAATTTCGCGCAGGGTAGCTTCGAATTTAGCTGCGTCGAGAAACTGAGCTTCCCGAACCGTGTGCAATGCGGAAAAAGCGACGGATATGATGAGCGTGCCTAACGCAAGTAGAAGCAGCGGTCTGCGTTTGTCGCGCAGCATCGCTGTCCAAAATGGAATCGCTGAAGCGAGGGCTACGGATGCAGCTACCGAAGTGATTATCAGCCAGCGCCATGGAAACTGGACATATTGCAGTGGAGTAAATATGGACCATACGGGACGGCTCAGTACCGTCGCAAAAAAAAGAGCGACGATCGCGAGGATACCTGCGGCCCTTGGCCCTGCTGTTTTGATTCCCGCTTGCCATGACCGACGGAACAACATCACGCACGGCCAGAACATCGCGATGCTCGCGAAGACGAGTATGTTCATCCACCAGACGTTCAAGTTGTCGGGTGAGAACGTCGAAAAAACAAAGTTGCGGCTGAAGTCGACCGAAGGGTCAGGCTTTACGTTATCAGCCCTAATCCAGCCGAGTTCCACTACCATGGTTAGCCAGTAGCAAGCGCTGGCAGCCAAACCCAGTCCAACCGCAAGAACCAGACGGCCAAGAGTGGTCCACCTCTGCTCTCTCTCGATGCGCAGCACCGCATAGATGGGAAGCGCGAGTAAGGAGATCGCAGCTAACGGCAGATGTGTTAAGACCAACGCGGCGATCGAGGCAGCAAGCCCGGCGACGTCACCCGACGTTCCACGGCGGCAGACTCTTTCAGTAAACGCCAAAACGAACGGTACAACAGCGGCGCCCGCAAACTCCGCAAGCATAAAAGCCTGGTAAAGCTGATTGATGTGATACGGAGCCAGGACGTAGAAGACGCCCGCCCAAATCGCAACTTGTTTCGGAAGAAATTGCCTGGCCCACAAATACGCGCCTAACGCGCCTGTCACAGAAATGATTGTGACGACCGACAGTATTGCTACGTACCAGTTGCCGCTGATCAAGCGCGCCAGTGCGAGGAGGTAATAAACACCCGGCGGGTAAAAACGAAAACTGGCATCCCCGTAGCCGGCATTCGATTCAGCCAACCAACCTGGGTACATGTGGCCTTGCTGAATTGCTTCATAGAACGGAACTGCAAAACGAAAGTGGTTGGAAAGGTCGAGGTTACTCGGGACACCAAAAATGAAAGCTGGAAGTAAAGCTACAATTCCAGCAAGCGTCAGCCAGATGATTGGTTGCAAGTCGCCGGAGGAGCGGGGCGTGGCTAGAGTGTTTAAAGAGAGTTCCCGCACGAGAGTTGTCTCTAAAGCTAATGAAAAGCGGGGGCCGACTTTTTTGAGCCGGCCCCCGAGCTTTCCGGGTGAGGTAAGTGATTAATTAGTTACCGAGAGCAGTAGCAGCCTGGCAAGCGTTGCGGGTAGCGTAAACTGCCAGGTTACCACCCGAATCACCGTGCATCACACCGTCATCGGCAATGCAGAAACGACGTGTGCCGGTCTGAGAAATACCACTCGTAACAACCGGAACCGCAGTGGCGAAAAAGTCTGCCGGAGTTGGCGGTGGTCCTGCGGCCGCAGCCGTCGTGGTGATTGCGAAGTTGTAACCACTCTTGGTGCCACTGGCGAGCACGGCATCAATCAGTGCTTGCCCCAGCAAATTAGTTGAGTTGTCACCATAAGCCGCACCGGCTGCGCTCAGCGGACCGAAGTTGCCGGCGCCGACTGTGGCCTGATAAACAGCTTGAGAGCTGTGGATGGTGCGAAGCGAGGATTGCGCCGAACCTTCATTAGCAGCACGGCGAGAGGCAAGCAGGTTGGGAATTGCGATGGCGGCGATAATGCCGATGATCGCGACTACGATGAGGAGCTCTATCAGTGAGAAGCCCTCTTGGCGTTTGGTTTTCATTTCTTCAAATGCTCCTTGAGAATTAAGGGTTGATGTTGCTCGCGTCACCGGCTCGTGTCCCCACGTTTTGGCGCAATGCGCGAATTGTCTGACGAGGAGTACTACAACGGCTGTGCCAGAGGACCGCTTTGGTAACGGAGCCGCTGTAAGTGTTGGAATATTGCGAGTTAGTGATCACCTAAGAGAGGAAAAGCACAAAGTCGATGTAGATGAAGAAGAAGAATGTGACAAATTTCGGCAAGTAGCTGCTGACGGTTCGTGTCAACTCTTAAGCTAACAGCGAACAGCGAACAGCGAACAGCAAACAGCGGACAGCGGACAGCGGACGGCGAACAGCGAACAACTGTCTGCTGTTCGCTGTTTGCTGTTCGCTGTTGCAGCAAAAAGGGGCCGGCTTTTTCGAGCCGGCCCCCTAGGTTCAGGTGAGGTTAGTGGTGAGGTAAGTGATTTAATTAGTTACCGAGGGCATTAGCAGCCTGGCAAGCGTTGCGGGTCGCGTAAACTGCCAAGTTACCACCCGAATCACCGTGCATCACGCCATCATCAGCGATGCAGAAGCGCCGTGTGCCGGTCTGAGAAATACCACTCGTAACGACCGGAACCGCCGTGGCAAAGAAGTTTGCCGGAGTTGGCGGAGGTCCTGCGGCCGCAGCCACCGTGGTAATTGCGAAGTTGTAACCACTCTTGGTGCCACTGGCGAGCACGGCATCAATCAGGGCTTGACCCAGCAAATTAGTTGAGTTGTCACCATAAGCGGCGCCGGCCGCGCTCAGCGGGCCGAAGTTTCCGGCGCCGACTGTGGCCTGATAAACAGCTTGAGAGCTGTGGATGGTGCGAAGCGAGGATTGCGCCGAACCTTCATTAGCAGCACGGCGGGAGGCCAGCAGGTTGGGAATAGCGATGGCGGCGATAATTCCGATGATCGCGACTACGATGAGGAGCTCTATCAGCGAGAAGCCCTCTTGGCGTTTCATTTTCATTTCTTAATCATGCTCCTTGAGAGTTAAGGGTTGATGTTGCTCGCGTCACCGGCTCGTGTCCGCACGTCTTTGCGCAATGCGCGAAACTTTTCCAGGATGGAATAGAACAACGATCGTGCCACGCCGGGTTTATTCAGAGGCGCAGTGAACTAAATGCTGAGAGGGTTGAGGTTGAGTGTGCTGAGAGCTGGTCGAGGAACCGGTCTGCTGGACTTAAAACAATCTAGATCTGACAAATCTCGGCAGCGCCTGCTGCCGCTTCCTGTCAATCGGGTCTAGCTTTCGCCTGCGCCGGCGGCGAACTCACCTTCGTCTTCCTCACGGCGGCGAGGCGTTGGATCAGAAGCTCTGCGCCGCGGAGTTGAATCCGGGCCACGGCGTTCCTCGCGCATTTGCGCAGTCAAACCTCTTACACCGTGCTTGTCCAGAAGATGACGAAGTGAGCGCACTGAAAGACCAAGTAGAGTTGCGGCGTTCGTTTGATTGCCTCCCGATCGTCTCAGTGCCTCGAGCAAATAAGTCTTCTCGAGCTGATCGAGATGGGCGGCAAGATCGAGCCCTTCTTCAGGAAAGTCGAACGAGCCGGCAATTCGTTGCAGATTGTAGCTCGTAATTTTTTCGGGTAGCCGTTCGGGTTGAATGGCGTCGGTAGTCTCGAGTGCAACTGCCCGCTCGACCGTATGCTCGAGCTCGCGTACGTTGCCGGGCCAGGAGTAATTCTCCAACAATCGCATCGCCTTGTCGCTAATCTTCAAGTGTCGTCCCGACTGCGAGCAGAATTTCCTGATGAAATGGTCAGCCAGTTCCTTGACGTCTTCCAGTCGATCGCGCAGAGCAGGCAGCTCGATTGGTATAACTGAGATGCGGTAATAGAGGTCTTCGCGAAACGATCCTTCCTTTACCATCGCTGCCAGGTCGCGATTGGTCGCAGCAATCACGCGAGTATCGACAACCGTTTCCTCCGTTGCTCCGACTGGTCGCAGCCTGCGTTCCTGCAAGACTCGCAGCAGCTTTACCTGCATGGCGGATGACATCTCGCCAATCTCGTCCAGAAAGATCGTCCCGTTGTTGGCAGCTTCGAACAGTCCCTTACGATTCGTATTCGCTCCGGTAAACGATCCCTTTACATATCCGAACAGTTCCGATTCGAGCAGCGTTTCGGTGAAGGCGCCACAGTTAATCGACACGAAAGGTTTTTCCGCACGTGGTCCAAGATCGTGAATGGCGCGGGCGACCAGTTCTTTGCCGGTGCCGGATTCACCTGTGACCAACACAGTCGACTGAACCTGTGCAACCGTCTCAATCATCTGATAGAGCGCTTGCATGCTGGCGGATCTGCCGATGATATTTCCCAATTGCCCGCGCTCTCGCTGGCCCTGAATCAGCGCCTTGTTCTCTTCGAGCAGTGCCTCTTTCTCTTTGACCAGCGAAATTCTTTCAAGAGCACGCGCGACGACCTCTTTCAATAAGTCGTTATCAAAGGGTTTCTGAACAAAGTCGTAGGCACCTAGAAGAAAAGCTTCACGGGCAGTTTCGACGTTTGCGAATGCCGTCATCATTACTACTTCGACGCTGGGAAGGAGCTCTCGGGCTGACCGGAGGAGTTCGATTCCGTCGATGTCAGGCATGCGCACATCGGAGATGATGAGATCGGCAGGTTCTTCCTGCAGCAGGTCCAAGGCACGGCGGCCGCTCTCGGCTACGCGTACGGAATGGCCTTCGCGCTGAAACAGATGCGTCAGGAACTGCCGCATTCCTAATTCGTCGTCAACGATGAGTAAGTTGGACATAGAAATAAAAGAAGTCGGGAGTCAGGAGTCGCGAGTCAGGAGTCAGAAGCGGTTGTCTTCTGGCTCCTGACTTCTGACTCCTGACTTCTATCTGTTGCTGACGGTAGTTCAATCGTTATCTTGGTTCCCTGGCCTTCACGGCTGCTGACGTTGATTGTACCACCATGGTCCCGAATGATTTGATAAACAATTGAGAGTCCCAATCCCGTTCCACCCGTAGTAGACGAGAAGGGTTCGAACAAATGTTCCACTTGGACCGGCGACATGCCGCGTCCCGTGTCGGCAAACGTAATCCGCAACCTGTTATTCGAGTTCCGCGCCACTTTCGCGTGCAGACGTCCTCCATCCGGCATCGCTTGTAGTGCATTGCGCGCGAGGTTCCAAAAGACTTGTTGTAGTTGTTCAGGATCCGCGTCGGCTAACCACGGTCCGTCAGAGACGTCTGCCTCTACACTCTGCCGCTCGTTTACTTCGGGACTGTAGCGCAGGAGCGTGAAGGTTTTATTCAGCAGGTCTCCTACATCAACGGTCGTGTGAGTGACCGTCCGCGGCCGGGCATAACTTAGAAAGTCCGTTATGATGCGATTCAATCGATCGGATTCGCGCAGGATGATCTCCATGAGCTCTGCCTGTGAAGAGTCGGGCGACATTTCATGTCGCAGCATCTGAATCGAACCGCGCATTGCCGCGAGCGGATTTCTGATCTCATGAGCTATAGACGCCGCCATCCGGCCAATTGCAGCAAGCTGGTCCTGGCGTTTTGAAATCTGTTCCAGTACGCGCACCTGCGTCAGGTCCTGGAACGTAATGATCATTCCGGTAGTCGCTCCTGCTTCCGAAAACAGCGGTGAGATACTGAATCCAAGACGCAGCCGTAGCCCTTCTGCCGTCAAACAATCTGATTCCAGGCGCGGACTCGTAGCTCGCACGCCGGGCGTTTGCATCGAAGCGGACATGTGCTCGGTTAGGTCACCGAAAAAGATCGACGCGTGCTGTCCGCGCACATCTTTCTCTTTGTAACCGGTAATCTCTTCGGCGGCCGCATTGAATGTGAAGATGCGGCCCTCCAAATCAGTCGTAATTAAACCTGACCGGATCGACTCGACTATTCTTTCGTGAAAAGCTCGGAGAGTCGCGAGCGATTGGGTTGCTGCGATCAAGCGCGTGTCGGAATGGGTTTGATACTCCGCCAGCCGTGCTGAAAGGAGACCTACGACAAAAAACGCAACATCGAAAATACCTACGTATTGAATTGTTTGCGAGAGCGCGCCTTGTAGTATTTCCTGCGCTGGATGTTCGCCGAATCCGGAAATCGCCGCTAGCGCGCAGCCGGTATAGGCGACCGCGCAACCGACCGACGTAACCAGAGCGCCCTTCCTTCCCAAAAAAACGCTTGAGAGTGCGATGATGACGATATAGAGCGCAGTGTATGGCGAGTGAATTACATTCGAGTTCCACACCAGCCACGTCACCAGGACGATGTCTACGGTAAACTGGAGCGCGGCTTGGAAGAACAGCGTCCTCGTAAAGCGATGGGCCAGGGAATAAGAGATAGTGAGGCAGATCAGAACGGTGAGTACGGTAACGGTTTTACCCCATGGATGTTGACCGGCTGCGCTACGAGTCCACAGCGCACTCACGACCATGAGGATGAGAGCGGCTACGAGTCTGCCGACGATGAGCCACCAGAGCTTCCGCTCGAGCGAAGATCGTTGCGTGTACCTTGCGCCGTCGCCCGTCATCGGGGATCAAGCCTACCACAGTGCGTAGTTTGGAGTTCAAGGAGTTTGTTAGCCAAACACTCGGACAGAACCGGGAGCGCAGCGACCGGATAAACCCTTAGCCGTAAAGCATGACCCGGTCGCTGCGCTCCCGGTTCTGTCTGATGGCGGTTAATTCAACTTAATGACTGACACCAATGAAAAGAAACATAACTCAGCTGGAGGCGAAGGCTCCCCAGATACCGAACTCAAAGAAGGTATTGATTACTACCTGGAGGACGGTTTGTTCGTCTTCACCTCAGTCTATCTTCTGAAGCGTGGTTACTGTTGCGAGAGCGGCTGCCGCCACTGTCCCTACGGGTACAAAAAGCCGAAGTCTGATTGATTGCTGCGCTAGCGGGACGCCGCGCAGTAGGATCAAGCAAGAGAATAATGTATAGGCTTGCTACAATTTGTTTGTAGCGCGCTGACTCTGAACGGATGCAAACAACTTCACCATCAAATTCCGAAAAAGTGCACCGGTATCCGTGTCCAGCTTGCGGCGCTGCCCTCGTTTACGAACCGCGCGATGGTTTTCTCTCCTGTGCTTATTGCGGCCATAAGGAAGCAATTCCGGCCAGCGCAGATGAAGTTGTGGAGCGGATGTACGAGGAGTACCTGCAAATCCGACCGGAGCACCTGGCGCAACTGACTGAAAATGCTTTGGAAGTCCACTGTCAGAGCTGTGGCGCGCAGATCGCATTCACTCCACCGGAAGTAACGCGAAAATGTGACTTCTGTGGCGTGCAAATCGTCGCGCAACCCAAATCAGCCGATCCAATCTTAGCGCCCGGAGGCGTTTTGCCGTTCTGCATTACGCAGGAACAAGCAGATGCCGGGTTGCGCCAATGGCTTCGGTCCAGATGGTTCGCGCCAAATGCCCTCAAAAATTTTGCTCAGCCGGGGACAATGAGTGGGATTTACATACCATTCTGGACTTATGACGCACACGCGACGAGCCATTACACAGGCGAGCGTGGTGAGCATTACTGGGTAAGTGAAAGCTATTATGAGATTAATTCACAAGGTCAACGCGTCGAGCGCACGAGACAGGTGAGACGGACACGTTGGTATCCTGCTTCCGGGACAGTATCGGGTTGGTTTGACGATCTGCTGGTGCCCGCCACCATCTCCTTACCGCAGAATCGTCTTCATGCTTTACAGCCTTGGGATCTGCAGGAACTAAGGCCTTACGATCCTGCGTTTCTTTCAGGATACAAAGCGCAGCGGTACCAGGTTGATCTCGCTCAGGGGTTTGAGACTGCGAAGCTGCTTTGCGCCGATGCAATTGATGGGAAGGTACGAGCCGACATCGGTGGAGACGAGCAGAGAGTCTACAAGATCGTCACACACTTTTCCGGTATCACCTTCAAGCACTTGTTACTGCCCGTCTACACCGGCGCGTATAGATTCAATCAGAAGGTTTTTCAGATTGTGGTGAACGGCCGCACTGGTGAGATTCACGGCGACCGGCCCTACAGCTTCTTGAAGATTGCACTGTTGGTAGTGGCAATCTTATTCATCTTGCTAATCATTACAGTCGTGTTCGGGGTGCTCGAGAGCTAATGAGAAACGTCCCCTCACTCGCTGAAGTCGAACGGGATCACCTGTAAGTGATACGACCTCTCAGTGGGTCTGCGAGAGTTTGCCGATCAGAGTAAACAGCGGCAGGTACATTGCAATCACGATGGAACCAATAGTGATGCCCAGAAAGCCAATCAACAAAGGCTCAATCATCGTGAGCAAATTCGCGATCGCAGCATCAACTTCCTGCTCGTAAAAATCCGCAATCTTCGACAGCATTGCGTCGAGCGCGCCCGTCTGCTCGCCAATGCCGATCATCTGAGCCACCATGTGCGGAAAGACTTCCGTCGCCTTCAAAGGTTCGACAAAGCTTTCGCCGCGTTCGACACCGTCGCGAACCTTTACGATGGCCCTTTCGATAACAACATTACCGGCAGTCTTCGCCGTAATATCTAGCGATTGCAGAATCGGCACGCCTGACGAGAGCAGTGTGGAAAGCGTTCGCGAGAATCGCGCGACCGCCACTTTGCGAAGGATGTCCCCGAGAATCGGAATCTTCAGCAACAGTGCATCGATATTGCTCCTGCCGCCAGGTGTTTTGTAGTAGAACCTGACAGCCAATGCGATACCAATGACCGCGGCGAGAATCACCAAGCCTCCCCAGCCAGCCAGAAAGTTGCTGATACCAACGACTATTCGAGTCGGCAACGGCAGCTGTTCACCCGGTCCAAGTAAGCCGAGGAATATCGCCTGAAACTGTGGAATTACGATGATCATGATTACGGCCACCGCTGCGATCGCCATAAGCACGACCGCGGACGGGTATATCATTGCCGAAATCACATCTCGTTTTAATTTGACGATCTTCTCGATAAAGTTGGAGAGTCGCTGCAGAATTAAGTCGAGAATACCGCCCGTCTCTCCAGCTTCGACCATGTTCGTGTAAAGCTGATCGAAGACCTTCGGATGCCGCGCCATCGCCGCAGCCAAAGTCGCACCTTCCTCTACATCCTGCCGTACCTGAAACAGCGTCTGTTGGAAGAACTTGTTCTCCTGCTGCTGCGCGAGGATTTCCAGACACTGAACCAGGGGCAGACCGGCGTCAATCATTACTGAAAATTGGCGCGTGAAGATGGACAGCGCTTTTGCTTTTACTTTCTTGCGCCCACCCAATTTGGGAATGCCTATCTCGCGGCCTTTTTCTTTGACTGAGGTGAGCGTGACCTGCTCGCGGCGCAGGATCTGCCGCAGCGCATCGCGAGTATCGGCAACGCGTTCGCCAACGACTGTTTCGTTAAGCCGGTTGCGACCTTTGAAGACGTAAGTAGGCATAGTCTACAGCTCCGTTGTTAGTCTATTTCGTGATCACAGGGCGCTGACCGACTGGTCGGCCCTGGGCATATGGGCTGGGGTGGCCGCCATTGCCCGTGTTTATTCCGGAGCCGCGCTCCATCAATTCCCTCAATTCGTCTGTATTCGACGATCTCTGCAACGCGGTTTCGGCGGTAATCAACCGCTTGTGATAAAGCGTAGCCAGAGCCTGGTTGAAGGTTTGCATTCCGTACTTATCCTGTCCGGTCTGCATCATCGAATAAATCTGATGCACTTTGTCTTCACGAATCAGATTTCGGATGGCCGAATTCGGAACCATGATTTCCAGTGCCATGACTCGACCACCTTCCGCGCGTGGCAATAGGGCCTGGCACATGATGCCTTCGAGCACCAACGAGAGTTGCGCGCGAATCTGCGCCTGCTGATCAGCCGGGAAAACGTCGATGATACGGTTAATTGTTGAAGCTGCTGAGTTGGTGTGCAGCGTTGCCAGTGTAAGGTGACCCGTTTCAGCAATGCGCAAAGCTGATTCAATCGTTTCCAGGTCGCGCATTTCGCCGACCAGTACGATGTCAGGATCCTGCCGCAACGCGGTGCGCAGTGCTGCGGCGAATCCGTGTGTGTCGGCGTTAACTTCTCGCTGATTGACAATACAGTTCTTGTGATTGTGCAGGAACTCGATCGGATCCTCGATCGTCAGGATGTGCTCGCGACGATCTTTATTGATCTTGTCAATCATCGCTGCCAGCGTTGTTGATTTTCCTGAACCCGTGGGACCAGTTACTAGAATCAAGCCGCGAGGCTTATCGCACATTTGGCTAACGATCGCCGGCAGGCCCAACTCTTCAAACGACCTGATCTCGTATGGGATCGCGCGAAACACGGCCCCCACGGCGCCGCGTTGGTTAAAAAGATTCGCGCGAAACCGAGACAGTCCCTTAACGCCAAAAGAGAAGTCGAGCTCGAGATTTTCCTCGAATCGATGCTTTTGTGCATCAGTCAGAACTGAGTAGGCGAGTTGTTTGGTGTCTGAGGAAGTAAGCAGCCGGTAGCCCTCAATTGGACGGAGGTGACCGTCGACTCTAATCTGCGGCGGTGACCCGGTCGTGATGTGAAGGTCAGAGCCACGAAGCTCCGAGAGCTTTCTCAGCAGTTCCGATAACGAGATTTGTGGCACACCCTCGTTCAGTCGCATCGGGTTGTTCTCCTAAGTGGGCAGGGTCAATACTTCATTTATTGCCGGGTGTTTGAGAGGCGGCACTGGAATTCGCATGGAGCGAGCTGATAAAGGTTTCAGCTTCGTTAGCCATGCGCTCGGAAAATTCGCGTGGCGTGTTAGTCGTGAGACTGTAGACTCGACCGTCGATCTCGGTGAAGTAAAAGTTCCAGGACTTCTCAGGCGTGCGAGCGTCGCTGGGAGTTTGGGCCGTGACCACAAAAACCCGGTGACCGTTCACGTCGCGTTGAAAGTCATTGGTCACCCATCCGCCCGCCGAGAGCATCTTGTCGATGACGATCCGTCGGAGGTCAGTAACCGAGACGCCGGCCAGCATTCGGCGCTGTTCGCGAACCGAAAGATAGCTCGGCATCGGACGGCTCTGAGCCACGACTGTCAGCGTCGCTTGTCCGGGCGCGGTCGCATTATCAGTGCTGGTGCGGAATTTCATCTCAGTCGTATTCGCCGCTGAAACATTGTCCCAGCCCACAGGTAACCTGGGCGAGGTGGGTGTCGGCGGTGCGTATCCGATCGGAGTCGGCTGAGGAAGTCCAACCGCCATCATCGCTCGTCGATGCGCTGCCATAGCGGCTGCTGCTCGCCGGCGTCTTAGCCGAGCACGGTACCGCCGCCACCACGCACGTGAGTGCTTTCGATAATGGTGACGCTTGACGACAGCACTCTGACGAATTCCATATGCCTCTGATTCGTCGAAGGGAAGGATGGCGCCGAACGTGATCAGCATCAGCACCGAAATTACAATGGTTCTCAACATAGTAGTCTTCCTTTGTTAGGCCACGGTTTCGCGGACCACTTCCTCGATGGTCGTGACGCCATCGCGGATCTTTTGCAGACCGGAGTCACGCAAACTGATCATCCCGTCTTCAATGGCTTTCTTGCGTAATTCGAGAGCTGAAGCTCCTATCAGAATGAGCTCTCGCAGCTCGTCGTTGATCTCCATGACTTCGTAAAGTCCGATTCTTCCTTTGTACCCTGTGTTGTTGCACGTCGAACAACCCTGGCCCTTGTACGTCTTGAGCTTCTTCGCTTCATCGGGAGAGAAGCCGACTTCGACCAGGGCTTCGGGCGGCATTGAGTGTTCGTGCTTACAGTCCTTACAGACGCGTCGAATGAGTCGCTGTGCTTGAATAAGGTTTACGCTGGTAGCGACGAGGAATGGCTCGATGCCCATGTTCATCAAGCGCGAAATTGTTGAAGGCGCATCATTAGTGTGAAGCGTTGAGAGTACGAGGTGTCCTGTTAAGGCAGCTTTGATCGCGATTTCAGCAGTCTCAAAGTCGCGGATCTCACCGACGAGGATGATGTTGGGATCCTGTCGCAGGAACGATCGCAAGGCGGCAGCGAAGTTCAACCCAATCTGCTCTTTCATCTGAACCTGATTAATGCCTACGAGGTTGAACTCGACTGGGTCTTCAGCCGTCATGATGTTGGTTTGGACCGTGTTGAGGGACTGCAGCGCGGAGTAAAGCGTATTGGTCTTGCCGCTTCCAGTTGGTCCAGTGACCAGCACCATGCCGAAAGGCTTGGCGATGTTTCGCTGAAACTTCACCAACGACTCTGGCTCGAAACCGAGCTTGGTCATGTCCAGCATCAGATTTTCCTTGTCCAGCAGACGAAGCACGACTTTCTCGCCGAACAACGTGGGAAGCGTCGAAACGCGAAAATCCAATTCACGCGAACGTGAATCGACCTTCACCTTGATCTTGATGCGACCATCCTGAGGCAGTCTCTTTTCCGAGATATCGAGCTTCGACATGATCTTGACGCGCGAGATCAATGCATCTCGTAACTTCAGAGGCGGATGCATGATGTCGTAAAGAACGCCATCTATACGAAAGCGAATGCGTAGCTCTTTTTCGTAAGGCTCGATGTGGATGTCGGACGCGCCGCGGCGCAAAGAATCCACCAGCAGCACGTTGACCAATCGCACTACAGGTGCATCCTCACTCATCCGTGAGAGCGCTGCGAGGTCGATTTCTTCGTTGTCTTCAAGGACCTCGACGTCGTCGAGCCGGCCATGGTCGAAATCTATGCTATCGAGCGAAACTAAATCGGCATTTGTGATTCCGCCGGCGTTTTTCCCATTCGCTTTTGCAAATGCTGCCTCTTCCGCGGCGACCGTTGCGAGCTCGATCTCTCGAGACGTCCCGTAATACTTTGCAATTGCCTGTTGAATACTGACTTCTGCGACCACGACGGGCTCGACATTGAGGCCGGTCATAAACTTGATGTCGTCCATGGCGAACACGTTAGTGGGGTCGGCCATGGCGAGCGTCAGCGTCGCGCCAACGCGAGAGAGTGGGATGACAGAATATTTTTGGGCAGCCTCCTGAGGAATGAGCCTGAGGACTGAGTCGTCCACTTGAAAGAGGTCAAGATTTACGGACGGAATGCCGTACTGGCGAGAGAGAACGGCGGTGATCATGTCGTCGGTGACGAGCCCCATCTTGACGAGGTTGTAGCCCAGTCTACCGCCGTGTTCGCGCTGGTAGTCGAGTGCTTCCCGCAGATGTTGAGCACTTATAAGGTTTTCGCGGACGAGTATTTCGCCTAGTTTTGCTGACATTAGGTCCTGAAGGGTAAGACCGCTAAGGTTTTTGCCACCGGTGGGTTAGAGCTTCCGAGTTCAGCTTTCTCTGATACTGCCTGGATGGGTGCAAGCGGGGCGGGCTAACACCGTTGCGAAAGCATAGTACAGTTTAAACACGTGGAGTGTCAATAAGTAAGCCGCACCGGGTGACGACCCGATGCGGCTTTTAGATCGCAGCAATCTGTAGCTTAGGTGAGACCTATGGGCGTGGGCGACGCGCCGGGCGGCGGGGTGTCTCAACTTTCTCAGCCTTCACGTTTTGCTGGTTTTTAAGCTCCTCGAGAATGGCCTGGGCGTCTGCTTTGAAACGGTCCGAATCGGGGGCTTTGTCCACGAACTGCTGGAGGTAATTAGCGGCCTCCTGGTATTTGGCTTTATCGTTGTTCATGGCCCCGATGTTGAAAAGTAGCATTCCGGATTTGACCAGAGCGTCAGTGTCGTCCGGATTGGCCTCGAGAATCTTCTTATATTCGGCTAACGCCTTATCAAATGAATTTGCGTCGAAAAGCATCTGGGCCGCATCGCGCTGCGCCTGAGCTTTCTTCGCCGGATCGGGCTCAATCGCTATGTATTCGGTAAACGCCTTCTCACCCGCGTCAACTTGCGATTGGTCTACTTTCGTGACAAAGAGGCGCATAGTTTCGGCATGCGTTGCCAGCGCCGCGTGCTTGTTACCCTGAAAGCTAACCAACTCTTGAGGATCTGTAGGAGCTGCTCGGGCATTTATTAACTCAACTGATTTCTTGCTTGCTTCGGCTGCAGCTGCGAAGTCTTTCTTGGCTGAGTCAAACCCTGAGGCCTTAGCTGCCTCCTCCTTAGATTGAATTGCCGCGTTGTAGCGGTCTACTCCGCGAGCCTTCAACGCAATGGCCTTTTGCGTCAGCAATGCTGGTTGATCCGGATCTGCTGCGATCCCCTCATCGTATTGGCGAATGGCCTCGTCGTAATTTTTTAGTTTGAGCGCAGCGTTACCCGCATTAAAAGTCCGGCTAACGACGGCGTTCGTTTCTTCAATCTTCTTGTTCTTTTCGGCGATCTCCGCGTTCTTTTTTAGTAGTTCTTCATTTTTTGCTTTGTCAGCAGAACTCGGGGAGCCGGATGAAGCTGCAGTGCCGGCGCCACCTTGCTTAGCTGCCGCTAGTACTTCGTCCTTCGTCGGGCGTTTACCATTGCCAGGCGATAGCTTGATTTCGACTTCCGTTCCCTGACCGGCTCTGATACCAACCTTGTAATCGTATTGAGCCGTCGGATGACTGGCGACTACTGTGTAAGTGCCGACAAATGGCAAACCAGCGAAGACAAACTCGCCCTTCTTGTTCGTCTTGGTTTGATACTGGCCGGAGATGTCAGTTCGGTAGACATCGATTTGGGCTTCACTCGCAGGTGCTGTTGAACCGTCCGCCTGCACAATGACGACGCGGCCACGAAGCTCACCGGTTTGGGCCAGCGACAGTTGCACAGCACTCATTAAGACAACCACGGCCGCGAGCATTGTGATAACGGATTTCTTAGACATTCCGAAATTCCTCCAAGAGCATTAGTCAGTCAAATATTATTACGGGAGAAACCGTAAGATGCGCTTCACGCAGCGATCTGTTGTAACTCAAAAATGGCTGAGAATCGCCTTAAACTTAATAAGCAACCCGCTTACTGTCAAGGGCATACGGGATTGGATCGGTAATTCCGGCTTCACGAAAAGCCCTTAGCCGAAGGGCGCACGAATCGCACTCTCCACAAGCCTGGCTCGATTCGCGATAACAGGACCAGCTCAAGTGAAGGGGCGCTGCCAGTTCCTCTCCGCGAAGTATGATTTCGCGCTTCTTCATTGCAATCAGTGGCGTCCTGATTTCTATTGAGGTTTCAGGCTTTGTTCCGGAGTCAATGACGCGTTGGAAGGCGTCGTAAAACTGAGGCCGGCAATCGGGATAGCCGGATGAATCCTCCGCCACCGCTCCTATATATATCCTCCGAGCGTGAATCACCTCGCTCCAACTGGTGGCAATTGCCAGGAAGTGTGCATTGCGAAAAGGAACATAGCTCGTCGGAATTTTCCGAGAAGACAAGTTCGCGACAGAGACTGGAATAGACGGATCTGTCAAAGAGGAGCCGCCAATCTTCGTCAACTGTTCAAGTGAGATCGCGAGCCGTCGATCGACTTGGTAGAAGTCGGCGATCTCCTGAAACGCCCGGTGCTCTCGTTGTTCAGTTCGCTGGCCGTATGAGATATGCAAAAACGCGAGTTCTTCGTTTTCTTCGTGAGCTATGGCAGCTGTTACACAAGAGTCCATTCCTCCCGACACCAGGCAGACTGCCAAACTTCCCGCGGTGTCATCGTTCACACCTGGATTCGGTTCGTAAGCAGCGTCGTCGTGGCCCCCCATCAGACTCCTCGCGCCTCCGGCCCCCAAATATATTTATGAAGCTGTAGCTGTAGTCGAACGTTCAATCCACTGTCCAGGATCCAACCCGACAACTCCTTCAAATCAATTTGCTCCCAGGCAGGCGAGATCAGAATTGCTTTGGCGCGAACTTCCAGCCTATAGCGTGAGATGATGTCGTTCGCAAAATCCCAGTCACCACGGTTGGCTATAACAAACTTCACTTCATCTTTATCAGCACGCAGGAGATCGAGGTTCGGCCAGTGGTTGCGTTCATGTTCACCTGATGCTGGACACTTCACATCCAAAATCACTTTCGCGCGAGGATCAACCTTTTCCGTCGAGACATAACCTCCGGTCTCAATCAGCACTTCATATCCTTCGTCACACAAAGTTCGAATCAGCGTCAATGCCTCGGTTTGAGCGAGCGGTTCTCCACCCGTCACTTCGACGAGGTCGCAACGGAACTCCCGAACGCGAGCCATGACTTGTTCCAGCGGCATATGCTCGCCACCGGTGAATGTGTATTCGCTGTCACACCAGACGCATCGCATCGGACAGCCCGTGAGGCGCACAAACGTGCAGAGCCGGCCCGCATGGGTAGACTCGCCTTGGATTGAATGAAATATCTCGGTGACACGAAGCATCGCAGTCGAATCTAGCGTCAGGCGGTGATACTGTCAAAGCGGGCATTCGGGCGGCAAACGCCAAGCTGAATTGCTCATCAAACCGTCGTGCGAAGTCTAGAAGTGGAACATGGTAGCATTATGCGAGTTTGCAGTTAGCAATCCCCCGTGAGTCAGAGAAGCAAGCACATTGAGAGTCTTTTGGCGGCAGGCGCGAAACGCTTGTTGGCGCGCGTCTCTGACTCGCGATCTTTGGACTCCGAAACGGTGCAAACGCGCGTCAGAGCGGTCGTTGAAAAGTACCTTTTGAGGGATGATCCGAATGCATCTGGCCAGTCGATTACTGGCTTTATTGATGGCCTCCAGGCGGACGATTTGTGTTTGATACTGGCATGCGAGCGAGGCGACGAGACTGCATGGAGTGAGCTCGTCGAGCGATTCACGCCCACCGTTCGTTCGGCCGCGAGGTCGGCAAGTGGGAATGAAGAAGGCGCAGAGGATCTGGCTCAGTCGATTTGGGCGGAGCTTTACGGATTGCGAATTCGTGACGATGGACAGCGAGCCAGCAAACTCGCTTACTACTCGGGGCGTGGCTCGCTCGCGGGATGGTTGCGTGCGGTAGTGGCGCAGCTGGCTGTCGATTATCATCGGAAACAATCGCGCCTGGTCCAAACGGAAGAAGACGCCGATTTTGATCGGCTGTCGCGAGACAGCGACAATGGTAAGGAACAGCTAACGCATGGCACCGTTAATCCTGAAACCGAGATTGCGGACAAGCTTGCGGGCCGTGAAATGCAGGAAGCATTAGCACGCTCAATCTGCGATCTCTCAGCTGAAGATCGGTTGTTGGTTAAGCTGTATTACCTTGACGGTTTGCGCTTGCGTGAAGCGGGCGCCGTGTTAGGCGTGCATGAAGCAACCGCCAGCCGCCGTTTGACCAAAATTCACGGCGAATTGCGTAATCGGGTTGAAAGTATTTTGATCGATGATCGTGGATGGACTAAGGCAGAGACGAAGCGCTCGTTTGCCGAAGTTGCTCTTCATCTGGAAACAGATCTCGAGCCGCTGCTGGCAAGTGGGGCGACGTTGAATAAGGTTGAAACAGGAGCGTCAAACGGTAGTTAGAAATGGCGAATTCTTCGAAAACCAGTGAATTGCAAGCAATCCTGGGGTCGCGCGTTCTTAGATAGGCAGTGTTGCAGGCATCATGAAGCAAGCTAATAACAACGAGATGGATCTTCTGTTGCGCAGTCTCGCACGGCGGCAAAGGGATAGATCTTTGATTACGGATAGCTTGCTCGAAGACCAAACAGATTCTCCTCACTTGGATGCCGATGAGTTGAGTGCTTACGCTGAACGTACATTGCCGGCAGCGACGCGAGCTCGCTACACGATGCATTTAGCTGATTGCGCGCAGTGCCGGAAGATCGTTGCTGAATTAGCGCCCGTTGTCGCAGCGAGCGTTCCTGAGCGGGCTGGCGAACGAGAAGCTGGTGCATTTTGGCAAACAATGCGTCAAGTCTTCTCCTGGCCCGTCTTGCGTTTTGCGGTGCCTGCTCTTTCGCTCCTGGCTTTCGCGGTTGTGGGTCTCGTTGTGTTCAGAGATTGGAGTGCAAGGTTCGTCGCCAATGCTCCGACTCAGGCACCAGCAATAACGCAAGATCAACCCGCTCCGACTTCATCACCAGAGGCAGGAGCTCAGAAGAGCGAAACTTTTGCCTATGATTCCACTGCTAGGCCGGAAGCGGAGCACCAAGCGAAGACAACTCAACAGGCACCTACTGACGCGGATCGGACTGAAGTTGCGACTGCTGCCGAAGCCCCCGTGGTAAATCTCTCAAAAGATGCGTCAGACGCGAAACCGACTCCCCCTGCAGCTCCTCCAACCTATGCGCCTGAGCCAGCCGGTGCGCCCGCACCCAAGCCTCAAGAGCAGGTTGCTGAGGTGAGGGAAACTACCATTCAATCGCAAGCTGCCTCACGGGCGGCCGAGCGACGAGATCAGCAGCCCGCGACGGACAGTCTTCAGACTTACGGAGAGCGCGCGAAAGAGGAAGAAAAAGCTCGCGCCAAAGTGGGGGGTGTCGTCAAAGCTGAGGACAAGCAAGCCGAGGGTGACACATCGGCAACTGCTAATGCACCTGCCCAAAATAGAACTGCGAAGCTTCACACGTTGCGGCCAGGGCGAGGTGAGGGCGCCGGCAAAAAGGCTGACGACGAAGCAGCAGAGGCCCGCTCAGTTGCTGGCCGGCGTTTTCTCCGGCAGGGAGGTATGTGGGTCGATAAGGCTTACAAATCGGGAATTTCCCTCACACACGTTGCGCGAGGCTCGGAACAATATCGCGCGCTGATCGCCGATGAGCCGGCTATTCGCACCATCGCAGAACAGCTGCAGGGCGAAGTGATTCTTATCTGGAAGGGCAGAGGCTACCGGATACGTTAGACATACCTCGCTCAGTAGTGGGTAAAAGTGTGGTGGGCGACCAGCCAGGCACTTCCCCACGGAACCGCGAGCGCAGCGAGCGGGTTACTCAACCTTAAGTACTCTGCCGCTCTTAACCCGCTCGCTGCGCTCGCGGTTCCGTGCTTGCATTCTGGCTCTTACCTATCGACAATCGTCGAACGCATCATCACAAATCGCGATCGGAGTGAGTCGTAAAACCGATGAGGAAAATAGGCCTGCTTATCTTGCTGCTGGTCCACCTTCCGGCAGCGCACGCACAACAGGCTGCTAGCGTCCAGAGAAGTTCGTCTTTAGCGCGAACCACGCCGGTCCGGCTTAACCCAGAGATAGCTCGCATCGCTCGCGACATCGATGCTCGGAATATCGAACGGATGATTCGAAAGCTGGTGTCGTTCGGCACTCGTAACACGCTATCGGCGCAGGACGACCCCGTTCGCGGAATCGGCGCCGCGCGCGACTGGATCTACGGCGAACTTCTTAAAGCAGCTGAAGAGTCGGGCGGTCGAATGACAGTCGAGAAGCAGTCTTACGAACAACAGAAGGCGCCGCGCATCCCTACGCCGACTGTGATCACCAACGTGATCGCAACGCTGAAGGGCACGCAACCTGAATCTGAGAGTCGAATCTATGTAGTAAGCGGCCACTATGATTCGATGTGCGGTAGTGCCACGGATGGAAAATGCGATGCGCCGGGCGCGAATGATGATGCGTCCGGTACGGCAGTCGTGCTCGAGATGGCTAGAGTGATGGCCTCGTACAAGTTTGACGCGACCATTGTTTTCATGGCGGTTGCCGGCGAAGAACAAAGCCTGCTGGGGTCAACTTATTTCGCGGAACAAGCCAAACAAAAAAATCTGGATATTGAAGCAATGTTTACCAACGACATCGTTGGCAACACGCTGGGAGGTAACGGCATTCGCGACCGCCGGACCGTTCGCGTATTTTCCGAAGGCGTGCCGTCAAACGAGAGTACACAGGAGGCCACCACTCGCCGCAGTGTTGGCGGTGAGAATGATTCACCGTCTCGGCAGCTTGCTCGTTTTATCAAAGACACGGCCGAACGCTACGTACCGAACATGAGAGTCATGATGGTCTATCGTCGCGATCGTTACGGTCGAGGTGGCGATCACATTCCGTTTCTCGAGCGCGGGTATCCTGCCGTTCGCTTCACCGAGCCGAACGAAGACTATCGTCATCAGCATCAGAATCTTCGCACTGAAAATGGAATTAAGTACGGGGACCTGCCGGAGTTTGTTGACTTTCCTTACGTAGCCAATGTGGCTCGGTTGAATGCTGCTAGCATGGCGATGCTCGCGCTTGCGCCGGCGAAGCCTAAGAATGTGTTTCTGACTGCAGGGTTGAGTAACGATACGGAATTGAAGTGGGATGCAAACGGGGAACCGGATCTCGCCGGTTACGAGATTGTCTGGCGTGATACTACTTCGCCGGTGTGGACGAATTCTCGCGCGGTCGGGAACGTTACAAGTTACAGAATGGCGGGAATGTCCAAGGATAATTATTTCTTCGGCGTCCGTGCGGTCGATAAACAAGGGAACCGCAGCCAGGTTACATTTCCGCGGCCTCAAGCTAGAACGGCGCCTCGAATTTGATATTTTTTAAGCCGAGCGGCGGCCTGAAACGTCTAACGCGTTATGAAAAGATCGACATTTATTCCCATTTCTCGCAGCGGCATCGCGATATTTGCCGCGGCAGCACTGCTGTTGAGCTCTATCGCTACCGGGGTCAGTGGCCAACAGAGACAGAAACGTCAAACCACTCGTCTCACGGACGAACAGCGAATCATTCACGTGCTGAATCGTCTTGGGTACGGTGCGAGGCCCGGCGACATCGAGCGTGTGAAAGCAATGGGTGTTGAGAACTACATTAATTTACAACTCGATCCGGTAAAGATTTCAGATGCGCTGGCTGAGGAAAAGATTCGAGACCTGCAAACGCTCACAATGACCACGGCGGAGCTCTACGAGAAATATCCGCAGCCGGGTCAGATTGTCCGACAACTGCAGCGTCGGGTTGAACTCCCAAATGAGATGCGCGCCGGTCAGAACACCCGCCGTAATAATCCGTCCCAAGATTCGATTGCACCCGCGGGTGAGATGACACGGCCCAACGAGGGTGAGATGACACGACCCAACGAGGGTGAGATGACACGGCCGAACGAGGGTGAGATGACACGGCCGAACGAGGCGCCGAGCCCTAACCCTAATCAGGCGCGGAATGAAGAATCGCAGCGAGCCATTCGAGAGTACTACATGAAAAATGGTCTGCAGCGGCCGCAGCGCATCATTGCTGAGCTCCAAGCGTCGCGCATCCTTCGTGCAGTTTACAGCGAGAGACAGCTGCAGGAAGTGATGGTCGACTTTTGGACCAACCACTTCAATGTGTTTGCTGGCAAGGGCGCCGATCGGTGGCTACTGACTTCTTACGATCGAGACACGATTCGTCCTCACACGATGGGCAAGTTTTACGATCTACTGCTGGCGACCGCTCAGAGTCCTGCAATGCTTTTTTACCTCGACAATTTTCAGAGCGTCAGTCCGAATATGCAGCCAGGTCCCATGGCTCGACGGCTTGGCGGACAGCAGCAGCGACGTGGGATTAATGAAAACTACGCGCGCGAGTTGATGGAGCTGCACACGCTGGGCGTCGATGGTGGCTATACGCAGAAAGACGTTCAGGAAGTGGCTCGATGCTTCACTGGCTGGACCATCTTCGCGCCTCGTGGCGGCGGACTCGCTGCAGCAGCCATGAATGAAAGACGGGCTGAAAGATTACGCGAGAATGCGGGCAAATTTTTCTTCAACTTGCGTGCGCATGATGACGGCGAAAAGATAGTGCTGGGCCAGAAGATTCCGGCAGGCGGTGGAATCAAAGACGGCCTGATGGTACTGGACATCCTGG
>DATEDU010000381.1:0-9033 GCA_035281525.1 Pyrinomonadaceae bacterium
AGATAATCGTCCCGGCTTTCTTCATATCGCCGTCTTTGCGAATAGATGTGAAGAGATCGGCGGCTTTAACAAATTGATCCTTGGGTATGCCAGTAATTCTTTCAACCATTTCCGGCGTGTAACGAGAGTACTGTTGCTTCAGAAGCTGAAACACGCAGCGCGGATGTTGTAACGAGAGGTCGTAGGCTACGTTTTCGGGTAACATCGGCGGAGGCTTTGGTCCACCTTGTCCGGAAGCGCCCGGACCTCCGGCTGCTTGATGGCCACCTCCTTGTGCCTCACTACCTTTTTGCGGCGTAGATGGTTTTGAATCGACTTGAGGAGATTGCCTTTCAAAACTCCTGGCTGGTTCTTCGCCGATCTTTTTTTGACCGGCCGTGGCTCCAGCCGAAGTCTCTCCCGATTCGCCAGTTTGTGTTGGCGGTCCAACATTGCCGCCGGCTTCATAGTTCCAGGAAGACTTCTCGTACTCACGACCGTCGAAGCCTGAGAACAACCCATCCTCAGGAAGTTTAAAACGTTCCTTAACTACGAATGCAGCGTTGGTGAAGTTAACGAGGTACTCCTTCGCGATTCGATTGTTTTGGAGAGCGTAGTTGATTAATCCGCCAAGGAAGGCTATGTCAGTCCCCGCCCTAATTTGCAGAAACAGATCCGCTTGCGTCGCCGTGCGCGTGAAGCGTGGATCGACGACGATCATCTTCGCATTGCGCTGAAGTTTGGCTTCGACCGGCCACTTGAAGCCGCACGGGTGGTTCTCGGCTGGATTCCCGCCCATGATCAACATCATGTCGGTGTTCTTCATGTCGATCCAGCCGTTCGTCATTGCGCCGCGTCCGAAGGTGGGCCCCAAACTGGAGACCGTCGGACCGTGTCAAACTCGGGCCTGCGTTTCGAAATAGCAGAGCCCCATGCTGCGCATGGTTTTTACGGCAAGAAAATTCAGCTCGTTAGTGTCCGTGCATCCGCCGATCCATCCAATCGTTTCAAGCCGATTAACCGTGTAACCGTCTTTGTCCTTCTCGATGAACGTGGCATCGCGAGTCTTCTTGGTCCAACGTGCGATGTCATCAATCGCTTTATCCCAGGAGATGTCCTCCCAACGATCGGACCCTGGGCGCCGCACCTGTGGTTTTACCAAGCGACGATCGTTTACGATCTCCTGTTCCAGTGACGCGCCCTTGGGACATAGAGTGCCGCGATTGATGGGATGATCGGGATCACCTTCGACATGAACAACCTGCGGTATCGTGTTCTTGCCTTTGTCCCCCAGCGTATGAATGATTACGCCGCAACTCACAGAGCAATACGGACAGGTGCTGCGTGTTTCTGTAGTGCGGGCGATCTTCAACCCTTGAGTCTGCGCATAGACTGGCGCGAGACTGAAACCAAAAACAGAGACACCGGTGCCGCCAAGAAGAGTTGTTTTAATGAAGGTCCGCCTGGAGACGTTCATAGTAAAATGCTCCCTCGAATTACGATTTCAAACAAAGGGGGAACAGGGGAATGGGGAATGGGGTAACAGCGAACAGCGGACAGGGCCTTTCACTTTATTCCTTTCCCCCTTTCACCCGTTCCCCTTTTCCCCTTGTTAGCTACACGCCGACTAAATTCAATTCGATCTTTGTAAACCCGTTATCGCGCGCCCATAGATCTAATGGAGCAGCGCCGACTTCATCCACTATTGGGGCCGCTAAACCAAACCGAGTTAGATCAACGCCCTTGAGGTAATGCTTGCACGTGTCGCAAGCCTCAATTCGAATGTGATCAAATTCAGGCGAATGAAAGTAAGCGAGTTTCTCCGGTCGCTCTTCGCCGCAATTCGCACACACGGCACGCCGAAATTTCCACGACAGCAGACAGCTCCCACAAATCAGATAACGATTGCCGCTGTCGGCGTTTTCCTCTGTAGCCGTCAGAAAACTTACCTGGGGATTGCCACCACAGAATGGGCATTGACGTTCGCCGGCTGATGATTCTCGCCCTGCCGGCCGCCCATCTGTCTCGGCAAGCCATCTCAGATATGGCTGCAAACAAGCTTTGCCGAAGAACTCAATGTCCGACGAACCGTCCCAGTACTTAAGTAACAACTCGCTGACTGAGTCATCGCCGGCCGCCAGCAGATCCTCAGCCTCCGCAGCGAGGGGCTGAGACCCGTATTCGGAAACCAGCTTTATTAACGTGGTTAGAATTTCGTGGATTGCCGGAAGATCGCTTTCGAGATCGCCTGAAGGAAGCCAGTCTCTACGGCTGCGGAAAGCTTCGTAGAGTCCCTTCTGACCTCGCAGGAGCCTGCCGTAAAAGCGCAGTAACTCCCCCGATCCGTTAGCTTGGGATGCCAACTGATCTGCTCGAAGGATTTGTTTGTCCCACCAATCCTTCATGAAGTCCTCGAGACTGAACTCCATTCCGGGGGTGTTTGAGGGAATTGGCTAGCGGGGAACGCGTATTAGGGTAGAACCTAATGACAGAAATGTAAAGAAATGTCCGACAAACTTCAGTTTGTCGTCAGAAGTCGACAAGCTAAAGCTTGTCGGACACCGTGCATGAAATAGGAACGACTTTTCAGCCATACAGATATAAGAGGAGATTATGCGAAGTTTGGGGGCAAAACTATTGACCAAGCCGCGGTTCTGGCTTATAAGCGTAGCTGTTAAAAGATCGCCAAGCGTCAATCGTGTGAGTCGCCTCGCGCGCTAAGCTCACAAAATCGGTGGTCTCATTTCTGATCGATGCTGAAGAGCCCCGACTCGCTTTTTCCTCGAAGTGAGCAGCCCGTTGGCTCACGTGGATTCATCATCGGAAAAATAAATGTCATTTCTCGTCATCCCCAACGAGGTTTATGCCAATCAAGCGACGATCTGGGCCGCCGCAATCAACGACAACCTTGATCCCGCCGTGCTGGAGTACGGATCGAATCAATTGCCGCTGAACTCAGACTGGAAAGATTACGCCACTGCAGACGGGAATCGCATCCGCTATCAAAGAGTTACACTCAGCGGCCTAACGGAAGCCACTCGATATAACTTGGCCCTCCGCGTCGGCGGCCAGGTAAAAGCCGACGGCAGTTTTACAACCATTCCTTATCGATTGCCCAACGCCGGTGAACGACCTTTCACGGTTCTCCTCGGGTCGTGCTTCTACCGGCGCGAAGATCGGGCTGGAGCAGTAGGCCAAACCTACATGCAAATGCCCACCGCCGCGCGGCCGGATATTAAATTCCTCTGCGGAGACCAGGTCTACCTGGATAACCCTTTTCAAGACTTTGTGAATTTCCACGGCGCAGATTGGTTGCAAAACAGATCGTTCAGAACCTACGTCGATACCTGGACACAAACTACTCCGGCTGGAGGCTTTGGACAGCTACTCAAGCACGGCGCCAACTTCTTTTCTTCCGACGACCACGAGTATTGGAATAATGCTCCTGACAGAGGATTGAACGTTCTGATTTTTACTGCAACCGAAGGAAGGCGCGATGACTGGTGGAGGATCGCGCGCGATCTCTACAAGATTTTTCAGACTTCCCCCGGCGCTCCGGTCAGATTCAAAGTGGCACCGCTCTCATTCTGTATTGCTGAGACTCGTTTCAACCGTGGCTCAGGGAGAGGGAGCGGCGGCGATTTCATGCCGCAAGCCGATATGGATGAAATCGGAAGATGGACTGCGGGCCTGGATGGGCCGGGAGTCCTGGTTCTGGGTCAACCATTTTTCGCGGGTGCTGGGGACTCTAAAGATTACAGCTTGGCTAACTTCCCAAGACAATACGCGCAGCTGACGAACCACCTGCGCAACTCGCAGCATACGATTGTCATTCTCACGGGTGACGTCCACTTTGGTCGAATCTCTTTCGCCAATCTGCGTCCTGAGCTTGGTACAAGACTGTATGAGGTGATCTCCTCACCCATGCAACTCGTACCGCTCGGCGGTGGTGATTATTCAGTAGCACCGCAAGTCTTCGGTTTAGTCTCGTCTGAACCTGAATTCTCTAAAAAGCGCAACCATTTTCTTACGCTCGAATTCCACGCGCCGAGTGCGCAGCGGGCCTCGATGCAGGTGAAACTCTGGCCGATTACGCAGAACGGAATTCCGCAACCATTCGAAAATGTTGGACCGCCCATCGAATTGATTTAGGAGGAAGCGATGCTCTCCATTCGCCAGTCAAATGCCGTCTCGTCGAACGTTGCCTTAGATGAGATCGACGCTCAACCAGACGAATCAAACAGTGCGTGGCTCAACAGAGTTGCAGCCAAGGACGGAGTGATCCTGCTCGGCGGCGCTTCCGTAGCTCATTTCCGCATTCGCGTGGCGCAGTCACACGCGCGTGCCGATTCGAAGCCAAGCGCGTGGTCGGTGGTCGGTATGCTCATGGCAGACCAGACTTTCCTCTCAGTCCCACTGGACCTTCGGGGTGAAGCTTCAGAGGTTCCGCTTTGGAATGGAGTTCAGACCTGCAAGATGGCCGACTATGACAATCCGGCCCAATTCCCGAACATCGCAGTGGTCCGCTTCACCAACGATCACAAGAAGATTCTGGATCTCGCGACAGTAGTCTGCGGTGACCTCGAAAAGAGACCGGCCCAGCGAGGGATCATTGATCTACCGGCGTTAATGCTTCCGTGGCTTAGTTACATCTGGATTGTCGGGAAAGCCCCAAATCCGTTAACGGAGGGCATTGGACTTCCGAGTGCGGCGTTTGTCGAAACTATTTATGGCATGGCGGGCATCGAGTTGACGCCGGGGTTGGCTTCATCGACTAGTTGTCCAGAAGCGATTTGGCAGGCAGCAAAGTATTGGCACGAGTTCTATGAACAGGCGAGTGCAGGAACGCAGGAGACTGATGCTGCTCATCAGATTCCGACAGGGCATTATGCACAGAGACAGAAGGCTGCTGCCGTCACGTGGCCGATAGAGAAGAAGTATTAGTCCACCAATTAACACGAAACCACGAATTAACACGAATTCAAGACACGAAATGACACGAAACGAATGACGATGCAGAACGCACATTTTGACGCGGTGATAATCGGCTCGGGCTTTGGCGGATCAGTGATGGCCTACCGGCTAGCCGAAGCCGGATTGCGCGTCTGTCTGCTAGAGCGCGGCAAGCCTTACCCGCCGAACTCATTCCCGCGCGCGCCTCATCTTTTGGGACAGAATTTCTGGGACCCGAGCAAAGGTCGCTACGGCATGTTCGATGTGTGGTCGTTCAAGGGTTCCGGGGCATTAGTCTCGAGCGGACTGGGCGGAGGCTCGTTAATCTACGCAAACATACACTTGCGCAAAGATCCTCACTGGTTCAAGGAAGATGAGCCCGACGGGAGCTACACACCCTGGCCCATAACTTACGAGGATCTTGAGCGACATTACGAGCGGGTCGAAAAGATGATGAATGTGCAGAAGTATCCGCTCGAGCACGCGCCGTACAGCGACACGCCCAAGACGCTGGCAATGCGAGAAGCCAATGAAAAACTCAAGCTCGATGATCAATCGACGCATGAGTGGATTCGGCTCAATTTGGCCGTTAGTTTTAGAACCAAATGCGTAAACCATCCAGACGAAGACGACCCGGCGAATCCACCAATAATCGGCGCGCAGATTCAAGAGAAGTACCGCAACTATCATTCGGTGGTGATGGACCGCGAGATGCCGCGGACCACTTGCCGTCTGTGCGGCGAATGTGACATCGGTTGTAATTACGGAAGCAAAAACACGCTCGACTACACCTACGTCACGGCGGCTATTCACCAACAAGTTCCGGCGCAAGTTGAAACACTGTGTGAGGTGAAAACGATTGCTCCGCTCAATGCGAAAGGGGGCAAAGGATACTCAGTAACATTCGTCACGCACGATCCGAGCCAGGTCGATCCGGTTACGGGCAAGTGTCCGCCGCCACCAAAGACGACCATCACGTGCGATCGACTGATCCTGGCTGCCGGAACTTTCGGGTCGCCTTACCTTTTGCTCAAGAATCAAGATGCTTTTCCACACTTAAGCAAGACGACACTCGGCTCGCGCTTTTGCGTCAACGGCGATCTCTTGTCATTCATCGCGAAGAGTAAGGAACAAAGAAACGGCAAGATGGTTCCGCGCCGTCTGGACCCCAGCTTTGGCCCGGTTATTACGAGTGCGATTCGCGTCGGCGACACTCTGGACGGTCATGGACCACAGGGTCGAGGCTTTTATACAGAGGATGGGGGGAATCCGTATCTGTTGAGTTGGGTCGCCGAGGTGGCAACAGTTCCGGCGCTTCTTTATCGATTTTTCAAATTCATCAAAATGCGAGTCAAATACGGTTGGGGACTGAACCCGGACGCGAACCTGAGCGCCGAAATCTCTGACTTGCTCGGTCCTGCCAATACATCAAAGAGTTCGTTCCCTGTGCTCACGATGGGTCGCGATTTTGCGAACGGCAGACTTTTTCTAAAAGAAAACTTTCTAGATTGCGACTGGACGGAAAAGAAATCGAAGTCATATTTTGACCGCGTCCACAAAGTTGGCCGAGCGATCTCCGCAAGCTTGAATGCTGAGTACCTCGACAACCCCTCATATAAATACCTTCACCAAGTGCTCACCGCGCATCCGCTGGGAGGCTGCCCGATGGGCTTCAGCCGAGATGACGGCGTAGTCAACTCATATGGCGAGTCTTTCGACTACCCCGGTCTCTACGTCGTGGACGGTTCAATCATGCCCGGGCCAGTTGGGCCTAATCCTTCTCTTACCATAGCCGCGATATCGGATCGCGCCGCCGACGAAATTATCCGACAGTACAAAGGAGCAACGACATGAGCAATGGGAATGGAAATAAAAAGCGTTCACTGATTCTCGCGGGCGGTGGAATCAAAGTCTCCTTTCAAGCCGGCGTGCTGCAGGTGTGGCTGGACGAGGCAGGGCTAACATTTGATCATGTCGATGCCGCCAGTGGCGGCGTCTTCAATCTCGCGATGATGTGCCAGGGCATGAGCGGTCTCGAAATCGCAAACAACTGGCGTAACCTCAATCCGCGCGCAGGCATCAGCTTCAACCCGGCCAATTTCCTGAATCTTCTCTACGCTGAGTCGTTGTTCAATCTCGATAACTATCGCAAGCATGTCTTTACCGGTTGGGGCTTGGACTGGGACAAGATTCGCGCCAGCAAACTCAACGGCACCTTCAACGTGATCAACTTCAGCGACAAGACCTTAGAAGTGATCCCGCCAAAGGACATGAATGAAGATTTGCTCTGCGCGTGCGTGTCGCTGCCGATGTGGTTTCCGCCCGTTCGAATGAATGGCAAGACTTACATCGATTCCGTTTATTTAACGGACGCGAATATCGAGGAAGCAATCCGGCAGGGCGCAGATGAGCTATGGGTCATCTGGACTGTGAGTGAAAAAGACGAGTGGCATCCGGGCTTTGTTGCAACCTACTTCCAGATTATCGAGACCACTGCCGACGGACACTACAAGGCGATTCTAAAACGGATCTCCGACAACAACGCAGCCATCGCTGCGGGCAAACAAGGCGAATTCGGCCGGCACATCGAAGTTAAGGAACTGAAGGCTGACGTAGCGCTCCATTACCTGATTGACATTAGCCAGGATCGGATGACGGAAGCGGTTAATCTTGGCGTACAGCGCGCGCGCGAGTGGTGCCAAGCCAACGGCATTCCGCTGAAGCCCCACTCGGGAGATTTTCCGACTGACGTGCACAAGGCACACACAAAGGTGAGCTTCACGGAAGAGATGAAAGGGCACATCAGCTTTGGCGTGCTCGACTACGAGCAAGGTGCTGCATCCGGTAAGAAGGCCGGCAACGACTTAATGTTCCATTTGACGATCACGGTTGATGGGGTGAACCGGTTTGTAACTGATCCCAAACATGACACCACTGATCTCAAAGGCTATATACACTGCGATGCTTTGGGTGGTGAACTTCAAATACAGGGTGGAACCTTCAATCTCTTTATTGACGATCAAGACCCTTCGATCAAACGAATGTTCTATCGCCTCTTCTTCAAAGATGGCCCGGGAAATCCTCTCACGCTGAGTGGATTCAAAAACGTCAAAGATGATCCCGGCCATGATCTTTGGCATGACACCACTACGTTGTTCGTTCGCATCTTGCATGGTCATGTCAGTGAGCAAGAAGAAGCTGCTGCTGCAAATGATCCAAACAAGCTCCAGCAGCTGGTCAAGGGATCAGGGATTATCCGCATTCACTTCTTTGATTTCATGAAACAGTTGACGACCTTCCGTGCGGAAGGACCTACGCTTTCGGATCGTGCCGCGGCGATGGCTCGGTTCGGAAGACTCTTCATGGGCAAGCTCTGGGATGTTTACGCGCGTAACGTCTTAACGTCCGGGCCGTTCTAACGGCGACGCGGTGACCCGGAGACGGGGAGACGGGGAGACGGGGAGAAACGCGAAACTCGAAACGCGAAACTCGGAACCAGATCGCAACGTGGGAACTCAAATGCAGGAACAAACACCTGCCATTGTCCTCGAAAACAGCAGCACTCAGGACGAGAAAGATCTCGCCAAGAAGGCAGCTCTCCTTTCGTCGACTGAAATGGCGCCCGTGCAAGGCACGGTAGACGTTGACGTCCCCATAAACGTTTTTTGGGAAGCTTTCAACCATGCCAACTGGTGGCCGCGTTGGAACAAATGCTTTTTCTGGGCGCGCAACCGCAATCTGGTACTGGGCGATAAACTGATTTGGGCCTTTGAACCAATTCGCTGGTGGTACCTGTACAAGATGTTCGCGATCGCGAACATCGTCGAATACAAGAACGAAGGAAAAGTGACCTGGGAAGTGACCGCCCTCCCCGGTTTCTACGCGCGACATACTTATCATGTTGAGGATCTGGGGAATGGGCGCACGCGGTTTGGTTCGTGGGAGCAGGCGCACGGTGCGCAGATCAGATTTCCTTTAACCAAGAAATTCTGGGTCGCGCATTTTACGTTTGTTAAGAATCGTTCTCTGTACGGCGCGCGTTTCATTGAGGAGGTTTACCGGCGTAACGGAAAGATATCGGAAGCCAACCTCCCGAAGAGA
>DATEDU010000382.1:0-13845 GCA_035281525.1 Pyrinomonadaceae bacterium
GCAAACCACATGGGCGCAAATGATTTCTCTGTGGCAGCGTCCTTGCGAATAACTGCGCTTGCTGAATCAGCCGCATTGGCTGCTTTATTATTCGAAGAGGCCGAGGAACCGGTGTAAAACGCCGAGGCAACAAGAATCGAAACCAGCACGCCGAAACAAAGATATGAGGCTAAAGTACGAATCCGCGGTCGCGCGCGCTCGGTTGTCGTAATCGTAAATGTTCTTTTTGTTTTCATAGCATTAATCCCTTCCACTCTTAACCCGGAACCGAACGAAGAGTGCGCAGAGTCCATGGACCCTGTCTCTGACCTCAGGTGAGAACCTCAGGTGGATGCTGAAAAAGCGCATCCACCTGTGACTTGACGAGAGCTGAGAGACGTGACGTTACTTCGGCGCTATTGCTGCGGGTAGAGCCTCGCTGCCAGTGTTCCCCGCCACATTGTTATTACCAAAGGTTACGTATGTACCACCGCCAGCGAATGCGTTGGTGTTGTTCCGATGGATATTGTTGTTGGACAACCGAATAGTTCCGTTAATGGCGTTAAAGCCGTTCCCATTGGCGGTTACCGTATTTGAAGCGGCGTTAATGACCGCGCCGTTGTTGACTGATAAGCCTTCGGTCGGATTGAGAGTGATTACTGAATTACTGACGTTCGCCGTGCCTCCCAGCGCCTCAAGGCCCTTGGCGTTGTTCGCGAGAGTGATGTTGTCGTAACTACAATTGAGCGTACCGACCGTAGTGTTCTGGCGGATGCCATCGCCCGTATTATTATTAATGATCGTGTCTTTGACCGAGACGGTAAACGTACCGCTGCCGGCCGTGATGCCAATCTCGATTCCGTCCGAATTCGTTCCGTTACCTCGGAAGCCATAGATTGCGCAGTCCTCGACGAAAAGAGCGCGGCCTGACAAGAACCTGATTCCGTCAAACCCGGTCCCCGCTCCCTGAAGTGAAAGGCCACGCAGCCTTACAATAATCGTCTGAGGGGTAGCAGTCAGGGAATCGTTAACGTTAATGGCGTTGACGCCAGCCGCCAGAATGGAGCCGAAGCCTGCGCCATGCGTGCCGTCGATGGTGATCGATTTGGTAATTGTTACCGCGCCAAAACCGCCTGGATCAAGCGCATCGATTTCTCCATTGTTGGCGGTCTTTGAAATTGCGCCCGCAAATGTCTTGCAGGGCGCTGTGCGGCTGCAAGGATTAACGTCGTCGCCGACACCTGATACCCAAGTGCGCGTAGCTTGCGCCTGGGCCAACGAGGCGAAAGCGAGCGTCAAAGTCGCGATAGCCAATATCTTAATAGTGAACCGAAACATGTTCATTGGAGTCTCCTTTTTTAGAAGTTTGGGGTGGCCACCAGTAGAACACGGATCCGTTCCGGCCACTGTTGCGCCGAGTCTTCCCATGGTTGACAAGCAATACCTGCCATCAAGAAGCCTTGATGAAAGAGCGAATGAAAAAGAAATGGGGAGCGCGATGCAGCCTCGCTCTCGCCATTAACCGAGAAACTTCCATTGTTAAAGAGCACGCCGACCTGATTGATAAGTCGGCCCACCTTGTTGCAAGCGACGCTCGTCTGGTAGTTGTTTAGGGGATCGAGCGCGGCATTCGACTTAGTAGTGTTCTGAGTTCGGTTAGTTTTCGATCACGTGAACTTCTATCTTAGACCTCGGATGGCTTTCGGGATCGCCCTCCGAGCATTGTGGCAAGGTCATGTTGGGTGCAGCCAAAGTTTCCTGCGACGCTAATAACTAAAGGACCTTGACTCAAGAATGGGCGCCTTTTTAATCTATTGCCTGAAATAAGTCAAGAGTCATTTTGACGCGAATGTTCCGACGCAATCGATGAAACGATTATTTGTTACAGGCGGTGCCGGGTTTATTGGATCCGCTTTTGTAAGATTGCTAATTAGCGAAAACTATTCGGGCGAGATCACTGTCTACGATGCTCTCACCTACGCCGGTAATCTCGACAATCTGGATGGATTGGATAAAGCGAAATGCCGTTTTATTCGAGGAGACATAGCGGACCGTGGCGCTGTTTTAGCCGCGCTCGAAAACGGCACAGACGCAATCGTAAACTTCGCGGCAGAATCACATGTAGATCGCAGCATCGCCTCAGCGGACGAGTTTCTGCGAACTAATATCATCGGCACACAAGTGTTGTTGGACGCAGGCCGAGAACGAGGTGTGCGCCGGTTTGTGCAGGTGTCGACTGACGAAGTGATGGGGAGCTTGCCGGAAGATGAAGACGCTTACTTCACCGAGGAATCTCCATTTGAACCCAACAGTCCTTATGCTGCGTCAAAAGCTGCCGCCGAACATCTCGTCAGAGCCGCTCATCACACATTTGGACTCGACACCGTAATCACCCGCTGTGGCAACAACTACGGACCCCGGCAGTTTCCGGAGAAATTCCTGCCTCTCGCTATCTCAAATGCGCTCAACGATGAGCCAATTCCGGTGTATGGCGATGGCCGCAACGTACGAGATTGGATCTACGTCGACGATCATTGCCGAGCCATTATTCTGGCAATGGAGAAAGGGACGTCAGGTGCCGTCTACAACATTGGCGCGCGTAACGAACGGCGCAATATTGATGTCGTCGAGTCGTTGCTCGACACGTTGGGCAAGCCGCGAACGCTGATTCGGTTCGTCAAAGATCGGCCCGGACACGATCGTCGCTACGCGATCGACCCCGGGTACATTGAGTCAACTCTCGGCTGGCGCCCCCGCGAGACCTGGCAAACCGGACTGCAAAAAACAATCGAGTGGTACCGCGACAATACTGTTTGGCTCGAGCGAACCAGAAGTGGCGCTTATCGCGACTATTACCGCTCGCAGTACGGCGTGGAGGTAGGCACAGTTTGAGAGTCATGGTGACAGGCGCCGGCGGAATGGTCGGCCGGGCAGTCACCCGTCACTGTCTCGCGAATGGTGATGAAGTGCTGAGCTACGAGCGAGAGAGTCTCGACATTGCTCATCCGCAAAACGTATTGACAACTGTCGAGCGAGATCTGCCCGACGTCGTGATTAACTGCGCGGCTTGGACCGATGTTGACGGTTGTGAGCGTGACCCGCAGCGCGCTCACGATGTAAATGCGCTGGGGCCGGAAAACCTCGCGACCGCGTGTCGCAAAATAGGCGCACTGCTGGTAACCATTTCAACTGACTACGTTTTCGACGGCACGAAAGACGGCTTTTACACCCAGCGAGACAATCCGAACCCACAAAGTGTCTACGCAGTTTCGAAACTGGAAGGTGAGCGCAGGGCGCTGTTCGCGGATGCTCGAACTATTGTCGTCCGAACGGGTTTCATATTTGGACACGGAGGGAAAAACTTCCTCAGCACAGTCGTTGATCGTGCCCGGCGAGGAGACTCTATCAAAGCAATAGGCGATGCGTACGGCACGCCCACATATGCACCGCACCTCGCATCTCGTTTGCGCGAGCTGGCTGATCGCGACGTTCCGGGTGTGTACCACGTCGTTAACGCGGGCGAAGGAGTCAGTTACGTGCAGTTTGCTCGGGCAGCTTTGGAGTTAGCCGGAACGCCGGAGAACCAGGTGGAAGCCATAACCGAGGAGTCTCTGAAGCGACCTGCTCCTCGTCCAACCAATTCCCGTCTGAAGTGCATACTTTCTGAGGCGATCGGGCTGTCGCCCCTGCCATTCTGGGAAGATGCACTACGCGACTTTGTAGCGTCGCTCTGCTATTATTCTGCCCCGGTAAGTTCTGATCTGTCCGAAGGTTGAGAAATATCATGTCGCAAGATAATCGTCTTCTGCCAATGAGTCCTATGGATCGCGCGCTGGATCGTCCGTTGTCTGACCTGGCGCAGTCCAAACCTTATGGTGTCGCGGGAATGGAGGCAACTACCTTTCGCGACTACCTGTTTGTTGTGCTGAAGCGTAAGTGGCTCATTCTGAGTTTAGTTTTGGCAGTGACATCCCTTGTGACAATTCAGATGTTTCGTTCTCCCTCCATCTATAAAGGGGAAACGACGATCAAGATTGAGCCCCGGCCCAGAAGCGTTCTACAAACAAAAGAGATCGCCATTATGGGGCAGAGTGATCCGAACTTCTGGGGCACGCAGTTAAAGCTTCTCGAGAATCCGACGCTGGCACGCCAGGTTGTCTTGACCCTCGATCTTCAAAACAACCCAGCTTTCTTTGGCGGTCAAAGTCAGGGCGGGATCTTTACTTCTATTCGCAAAATCTTTTCCGGCAAGAGACCGGCGGCGACAGCGCCTGTCGCGGAATCTGGACTCGCAGTTGTGAGTGAAGAGGAAGTCGCTTCACAATCTCTTTCACCGGAGCAGCTCGCAAAACTAGAGCCTTACGAAGATGCCATTGTGGCGGGCGAGCAGATCGAGCCGATCCAGGGCACGAATTTAGTTGTGATCAGATACCTGCATTCTGATCCCGAGCTCGCTCAAAAGATTGCCAACACGCTGGCGGAGGTGTTTGTCAATAACAACCTCATGCGAGCAACGATCGGTTCTACGAAAGCTGAGGATGTGCTGGCGAAACAGATTGCTTCACTGCAAGGCCGGATCAAACAGCTCGAGGAAAGTCGATTCAATTACGCAAAGAGTAAAAACCTGTCGCTAACGAGCGATCCATCGGGCAATCTGGAATTGAAAAAACTCGCAATGTTGAGCAGCCAGGTGCTCGACGCCGAGAACGACAGGAAGAACCTTCAAGCCCAATACGACGCTGCGAAAAAAGAGAGTGATTCTTTTTCAATTCCCGATGTTCAGACTTCTACGCGAGTTGAAAAACTGAGGGAACGCCTTTCGATTTTGCAGGAGAAGCGCGAAGCGTTGCTCATGATTTACACGCCAGAGTGGCCCGAGGTTAAAAAGCTTGAGGCCCAAATGAAACCACTCGAAGCGGAACTGGCAAAAGCACCCGGCGAGATCGTGTCCTCGATGAAACGAAAATTCGAGGCTGCCGTTGCCAGGGAAAGCAGTCTCCGCAGAGCTTACGATCAGCAAAAGGCCACGACGACGCAGCAAACACGCGACGAAATCGATTTAATCGCGATGACCCAGGAGCTCGAGACAAACAAGCAGTATCTCAACACTTTGATACAACGCCAACGCGAGCTGCAAATCACTGGTACCGACCGAACCAACGAAGTTTCCATTGCAACATATAGTCGTCTCAATCCTACTCCGGTTGGGCCGCCGCGCTTACGCAACATTTTCATCGCGTTCTTGTTGTCACTGGTGGCGGGCATTGGTCTAGCGTTTCTGCTCGACTTCCTTGATGACACCGTCAAATCGATCGACGACGTAGATCGCTACATCCATCTACCAGCCTTGGCGCTGATTCCGGCGAGCCGGTCCGATCGTCCAAGATTGATGGGTTTGCCGGGAGGACCACCTGTCCCGCCGAGTGAGACTTCGGCACTGGCGATGATCGACGACGTGCGGTCACCGATCGCGGAGTCTTATCGTCACCTGCGTACTTCGTTATTGCTCTCGTCCGCGGGCCAGCCTCCAAAGACTATCCTGGTTACCTCGAGTCAGCCTTCAGAAGGAAAGACAACGACGGCGATCAATACCGCGTTCATGCTGGCTCAGACCGGCGCTGACGTGCTGATCCTGGATTGCGATCTCAGAAGGCCTCGACTGCATGCTCATTTTGGACTGCCGAATTCCAAGGGACTCACGAATTGGCTTTCTGGCGATACGGATATCGATCAGTTGCTACAGAACTATGACAAGCAAGCAAATCTTAAGCTGTTGACCTCAGGTCCAGTGCCGCCAAATCCCGCGGAGCTTTTAGGTTCGGACGAGATGCGGAAGTTGCTAGGTATTCTGGGCGAGCGCTTTGGACACATTATTATCGACTCACCACCCGCGATCTCGTTTACGGATGCCTCGATACTCTCGACGATGGTTGATGGGGTTGTTCTGGTCGTACACAGCGGGAGAAGCTCGCGCGCGGTAGTTCGCAGGGCCAAGCAGCAGTTGCTGGATGTCGGCGCACACATATTTGGTGTCGTTCTGAATAATGTGAAGGCTGAGGCTCAAGATTACTATTACTCTGGCTACTATTCGGGTTATTACTCCGATGACACGGGCGAGAAGGACGCTCCTGGGGCAGCTGCGGAAACGCGATAAGATTGCAGGAACAATCGATCCACGAAACGCACGAAACGAGCACGAAGAAATCTGTTTGTGACGTTTCGTGTATTTCGTGGATTTTGAGATCTCAGATTTGAGATCTCAGATCTCAGATCTCAGATCTCAGATTTCAGATCTCAGATTTCAGATCTCAGAAACTTTTGCAGCGATAACATTCGTTTGCGCGACGTGTTTAATTGGGAGCCGGCAACTTCGCTCCTATATAAATAAGTCCTATAAGTCCTATAGGCCCTATATAAATAGGTCCTATTAGTCCTATAGGTCCTATACCACTGAACACTGCGATGCCCCGCTCCTATCGAACAGAAAGAAATTTTGGCCTGATCGTCGGCGGTGTGTTCACCCTGCTCAGCGCCTGGTGGCTCTATCGCGGGAAATTTGTGAGCGTTGCCCAAGTCACGCTCGTACTCGGGCTCGCGCTCATCATTCTCGGTGTCATATTTCCCAAGTCGCTGGTTTATCCTAACCGCGCATGGATGGCTCTGGCTGAGGTACTGGCTTTCATCAGCACTCGAATTATTCTTGGTCTTGTCTTCTTCCTGATTGTGACCCCCATCGGCATTGCCAAAAGACTATTCGGCTGGGATCCGTTAACGCGCCGAGCAAGCCCCAAGCCTTCCTATTGGCAGCCCTACGGTGAGCGCCAGCGCGATCCGCGCCATTACGAAAAAATGTTCTGAGGAGAGGTATCAGAGAGCCGAAATGTCCAAGGTGCAGGTTGTCAGTGAACTGTGGCAGTTCATGAAAGAAAATAAAAAGTTTTGGCTCGCGCCGATTGTCATCACTCTCGTGCTGGTCGGCGCTCTTCTGGTGTTGGCAAAGGGGTCGGCACTTGCTCCTTTTATCTATACTCTCTTCTGAAGATCTCTCTGGAGTAGCAGTTGACAAGCATTCTCGGTATTTCAGCTTTTTATCACGACTCCGCTGCCTGCATCGTTGTTGATGGTGAAATCGTAGCTGCGGCACAAGAGGAACGCTTCACCCGAGTCAAGCATGATTACAACTTTCCTCTGCGCGCTGCTCGCTATTGTCTGAAAGAAGCAAACCTTGACGCGAACAACCTCGATTTCGTCGGCTTCTATGACAAACCGCTTCTGAAATTCGATCGTCTGCTCGAGACCTATCTTGATTACGCGCCGTCCGGTTTCAGTTCGTTCCTTAAATCGATGCCGCTCTGGATGCGAGAAAAGCTCTGGATGCCGGACTTGATTAAAACCGAGTTGGGTAAGACCTTGGTCGAAGACGACGATGAACGTGCGGCCAAGAAGGCAGGCAAAAAGTTTGAATGGAAACTACTTTTTGGCGACCACCACGAGAGTCACGCTGCGAGCGCCTTTTATCCCTCACCGTTTGAGGAAGCAGCCATTCTGACGATCGATGGAGTGGGCGAATGGGCCACCAGCTCGATCGGCATAGGCAAAGGAAACGAAGTCACCTTGCTTAAGGAGCTTCGCTTTCCCGATAGCTTGGGATTGCTGTACAGCGCATTCACTTACTTCACCGGGTTCAAGGTCAATAGCGGCGAATACAAAGTAATGGGACTTGCGCCTTACGGCGAGCCCAAGTACGTTTCCGATATTAAAGAGAAACTGGTTGAGATTCGCGCTGACGGCAGCATCAAGATGAACCACGAGTATTTCAGTTACTCGCAGGGTTTGCGAATGACGAACGGCGCTTTTGATAAATTATTCGGAGGGCCGCCTCGCCAACCTGAGTCGCGAATCACCCAACGAGAAATGGATCTGGCGCGCAGCATCCAGGCAATCACTGAAGAGGTGATGCTGAAGATGACGCAGTTTGTCCATCGCGAAACAGGACAAAGAAAACTGTGTCTGGCAGGCGGCGTCGCGTTGAATTGCGTTGCAAACGGTCGCGTGTTGCGCGAAGTGCCATTTACCGACATCTGGATTCAACCCGCTGCGGGAGACGCCGGCGGCGCTCTGGGAGTAGCGCTGGCGATTTGGCACCGTTATCTGGGCAAGCCTCGCATTAGTGCCGAAAGTACCGGTGCATGGAAGCCCGCACAAACAAATCAATCCGCACCGGCATCAAAGAACGGTCTGGCGCCGTACGCCGACAAAATGAAAGGCGCTTTTCTCGGCCCACGCGACAGCGAGGAAGAGATCGAGCAGTTTCTAAAAAAGACAAACGCTCCCTATCGGAAGTACGGGCGTGATGAATTGCCGGAGGTGATTGCTGATTTGCTTGCTGACGGAAAAATCATCGGACTGCACCAGGGCAGAATGGAATTTGGACCGCGCGCACTCGGCGGTCGCAGCATCATCGGCGATCCCAGGTCACAAACGATGCAGTCGGTGATGAATCTCAAGATCAAGTATCGCGAGAGCTTCAGGCCATTCGCGCCAAGCGTGTTGCGAGAAAATGTAGCCGAATGGTTCGACCTTTATACTGATAGCCCGTACATGTTGTTGGTCGCGGACGTAGCGCAGCAACGCCGGCGAACAATGACGGCAGAAGAGCAAGCTCTCTGGGGCATCGACAAATTGAACGTGAAAAGATCAGAAATTCCAGCAGTAACGCACGTGGATTATTCGGCGCGAGTTCAAACGGTGCGCCGTGACACAAACCCGCTGTACTGGGACATCATAGACGCCTTTTACAAAAAGACTGGTTGCCCTGTAATTGTAAACACCAGTTTCAACGTTCGGGGTGAACCGATTGTCTGTACGCCTGCCGACAGCTACCGCTGTTTCATGAGAACCGAGATGGACTTTCTGGTGCTCGAGACATTTGTGCTCGACAAGGAGGACCAGCCGGCCTTTACTGAGAGCAGCGACTGGCGGAAAGAATTCAAACTTGACTAAGCTAGACAAGATGAAGCGATTTCTTTTTTACATAATGATTGTTGGAAGTTGCGCCGTGAGTGCTGCGGCCCAGCGTCAACAAGGCCGCGTCGTCGTTGCCAATAACTATCCGGGCCAGGACTTGGGCGCAAAGATCAATGCTGCCGATAAGGCTTTAGGTAATCAGCCGGGAGAAATCGTAGTGAGAAATGGCGGCACGATTACCACTCAAATCATCATCTCTTCCGATCACCGGCTTCGCTTCGATCCTGGCACTTACGTCACGAAAACCACCAATACTCCGATCCTAATGAAGCCGCGCTCTTCGTTGACTGGCTCGGGATGGGACCACTCAATAATCGTTGAATCCACGGCGCCCAACCAGTTTACGGTCATCAGCGCATATAACAACTCAATCCGAAACGGAAGTGCGGACTCGGATTTGGTTATCCGTGACGTGCAAATTAAAGGAGCGAATCCAGGCTTTAGTTCAACCCCTCAAGCAATTTCGCTCGGAAACTGTTCGAACTGTACGGTCGACAAAGTTTGGATCAACGGAACTCGCTCGATTGGCGTTCAGTTAGGTGGCTCGGCGCAATACGGTCATTTCGCGGACAACTCCAGAGTAACAAATTGTCTCTTCACTCGGGTCGCCTCGCAGAATCTCGCGCTCGTGAATGGTAGAAACATTGTCTTTGAAGGAAACCGGTTCCTTTCGCCGGGCCAAGCAGGCGGTCCGGGGAGCACGAATATTGATCTCGAGCCCAATGGGTCGACCGATAGGATTCAGAACGTTACCATTCGCAACAATTTCATCGACGCTCGTGAATCAGAAGTGCCGACTTCGGGCAATGGCATTCTGGTGCAGGCCAGTACGGGTACGACGCTGGTAGGCTCTATACTGGTTGAGCAAAACACGATTATTGGCGGATCAAACCAAGGCACAATCACTAACAAGGTCAGTAACGGGATCTATGTGTTTGGCACCACTATGCGCGACGTTACCATCAGGAACAATACGATAACGCGCACTGGGCAGTCGGGTATACGGATTGAAGGGGATCGAATCGTCGTTGAAAACAACAAGCTCACCGACGTTGGTGGTGGAGGCCTTCCTGGTTTTTTGGTTATAGCGAGCAACAGCCGCATCGTGAACAATACCTTTACTTATACTGGTCAAGGACCTACCGACGCAAGAATGGTGATCGCAGCTGCCTCACGCAACAATGTTATTGAAAACAATCGCGGTTTTGATCTCGCCAGAGAAGGACAGGAAGATCGGTAGATGTACATTTTGGGCTTAACCACACTCGGGGATTCGGCGGCGACGCTCGTCGAAGACGGCCAAATTGTAGCAGCCGCCGAAGAAGAACGATTCTCTCGCAAAAAACATCACAGCGGATTTCCATTTAATGCAATGCAATATTGCCTGGATGAAGCAGGCATCAAGGTCGCGGACATTGCACACATCGGGCTCTATTGGAAGCCGTGGGTGTTACGGCACAAAGCGCTACAGGCTTTAAAGGCGGCGACGATCTCGCGCGACATGTTCAAAGCACGCGCGGATCGAGGGGTGGTGCAGGTGAGCGAGAGCTACCTGGGAATGTTGAGGTATCCGCAACGAATCCGAAAGGATTTTGGTCCGGGAAATTTTCGTTTTCACTTTCTCGAACATCACCAGTGTCACGCTGCCAGTGCCTTTTTTGTTTCGGGGTTTGATAAAGCGGCGATCATGACCTGGGATGGCACTGGCGAAGATACCACCACGCTTTTTTCGAGAGGCGACGACACCAGTATCAAAGTGCTCAAGCGGATCAAGTTGCCACACTCCCTGGGCCAGTTCTATTCGGCGGTGACGAATTTTATTGGCTTCGACATGTTTGGCGGCGACGAATGGAAGGTCATGGGACTTGCCGCTTATGGCAAGCCTGAATTCTACGACTTCTTTTCGCGCAGAATTCTGACGATCAACGGCAATCAGGATTTCAACCTCAACATTCGCGTGCTGGATCATCATCTGGCAAAGCACTACCAGTTCAGCAAAGAAATTATTAAAGAACTTGGCCCACCTCGTCGACCGGACGAAGAGCTAACACAGCGCCACTGGAATATCGCCGCGAGTGCTCAGAAGATTTTAGAAGACACGGCGTTATATCTACTGCGCGGTTTGTACGAGCGAACTGGTGAAGAGAATCTTTGCATGGCCGGCGGAGTGGCGTTCAACTCGGTGATGAACGGGCGGATTATGACGGAGTCGCCCTTCAAGCGATATTTCATACAACCCGCGGCCGGTGACGCCGGGTGTTCTTTGGGCGCCGCTTTGATGGTCCATCACAAACTTCTCGGACAGCCTCGCAAGTTTAAGATGGAGCACGCTTATTATGGTCCGGCCTTTAGTTCGGGAGAATGCGCGGCTGCGCTTAAGCAAGCGGGATTAGCTTTCGAAACTCTGCCGGACGCTGAAATGCTGCCACGCGTCGCGCAAATGTTAGCGGATGGCGCGATCGTCGGTTGGTTTCAAGGCCGAATGGAATTTGGCCCACGTGCCCTCGGCAATCGAAGCTTTCTGGCGGATCCGCGCCGCGACGACATGCGCAATTTGCTGAATCGCAAAGTGAAGTTGCGCGAGTGGTTCCGGCCGCTGGCGCCTTCAATGAAGGAAGAAGTAAGCGCGGAGATCTTCGGCAGACCTCACAACGATCCGTTTATGGTCACTGTGCTGCACGTAACTGAAGAACATCACAAACGTTTCCCGGCAGTCGTTCACGTGGACGGTACGGCTCGGCCTCAAACAGTTAGCCGCAGCACAAACCCGCGGTACTGGCAATTGATCAACGAATTCGAAAAGCTTACTGGTTGCCCTATGCTGCTCAACACGTCGTTCAATATTCAGGAGCCAATCGTTTGTACTCCTCAGGACGCTATCAAGACGTACCAGGGCGCCAGTTTCGACGCGCTTGTGCTGGAGGATCACATTGTTCTGCGTAACACTGGTTATTCCCGTTCGGGATGAGAGTCAGACTCTTCCGGAACTTTTGCAGAGCATAGCCGCGCAGACCTTTCCACCCACCGAAGTCATCTTCGTCGATGCCGGCAGCGTAGACGACACATTGAAACTCTTAAATGAAGCCGCTCGACGTGAACCTCGATACCGTGTAATCGAAGCCGGTCAATCGACTCCCGGACGCGCGCGCAACCTGGGCATTGCCGCCGCGAGCCACGACTGGATAGCTCTGGCCGATGCGGGAATGCGCTTGGAAAACGCCTGGTTGGAACAACTCGTAAATTCTGCTCGAGCCACGCCTTCAGCAAAAGCCGTTTTCGGTAATTACGAGCCGATCATCGACTCTTTTTTTGAACGATGTGCGGCGCTGGCCTATGTAACACCGAAACAAAAACGAAATGGACAACTGATGAGAGGCCCGGCAGCTGCCAGTTCGTTGGTGCGAGCCTCGGTGTGCCGCGAAGTCGGCGGGTTTCCAGATAGTCGAGCCGCTGAAGACTTAATGTTTATTGAAGCGATCCAAAACACAGGATGCGACATTGGATGGGCGCCTTCAGCAACCACCTGGTGGCGATTGCGCCCAACCATCGGCGCCACGTTCGATCGATTTGTGACCTATTCGCGTTACAACGTTTGGGCGGGCAGACAATGGGACTGGCACTACGGAGTCAGACGGATCTACCTGTTAATGATACCGTTCATAGCTCTCGCATTCATTCACCGCTGGTGGTGGTTGCTCGCGCCGGTCGCGATAATGTTGGCCCGAGCAGCCAAGAGTATTTGGCGCGCGCGTGAAGGACGCGGATTGCTGTGGGCAATGAATCCTGTTCAGTTGGTGGGCGTCGCGGTGTTGCTTTTCGTCATCGATGTGGCGACATTCGTCGGCTGGGCGCAAGCGCTGCTGAGACCGGTTGAATCGTGAAGACTCTTTATGTCTGCTATTTCGGCTTACGAGAGCCACTGGTGCAGACTCAGGTTCTTCCGTACCTGCGCGAACTGGCCGCGGCTGGGGTTGAAGTGCATCTGCTGACGTTTGAACGGCAGATGTCTGAGATCTCAGATTTGAGATCTGGGATGTCAGATTTGAGATCTGGGTTGGCGGCGCAAGGCATCAACTGGTCCGCCCTGCCTTATCACAAACGACCTTCCGTTCCCGCCACACTCTTTGACATCGTCGCCGGAGCATTGACCGCCCTCCAACTAATTCAACAGCACCGCATCGACGTCATTCACGCTCGCGCCCACATTCCGATGGCCATCGCCTTAATCGTCCGCCGGTTCACGCATTGCTTTTTAATCTTCGACATTCGCGGTTTGATGGCGGAAGAATATGTCGATGCTGGAGTGTGGACGAAAGACTCGCTCAAATTTAAGGCCATCAAGCGGCTCGAACGAGCAGGCATAAAAGCTGCCGACCAGATCGTCGTGCTCACACGGGCGATGCGCGACTGGCTCGTTAGAGAATCGAATGTCAGTGCTGACAAGATTGAAGTGGTGCCTTGCTGTGTGGACTTTGCCCGCTACTCTGGTGCGGAGCGTGTAAACGAAAATGATGGCAGCCGTTTCGAGATCGTCTACGCGGGATCTGCGATCGGTCTGTACATGCTGGAAGAGATGGCTACGTTTTTCAACGCGTTGCGAGCACTCGAGCCGCGAGCATTTTTTCGAATACTAACAATGTCACCTGCTGATGAAGTTTCTGCGCGACTGCGTGCTTCCGGGTTGAACGCCGAAGACTTTTCAGTCCGTGAACTGCCAGCGCAAGAAGTGCCTGGTTATTTAAGTCGAGCGAGCTTGGGTATCTCTTTTCGGAAGCCGACGTTTTCGCAAATTGCGGCATCTCCCACAAAAATTCCGGAATACCTGGCCGCCGGGTTACC
>DATEDU010000383.1:0-3386 GCA_035281525.1 Pyrinomonadaceae bacterium
CTCCAGACAAAATTCCACAATGTCATAGTGAAGTGATCAGCGGACTTGACCGGAGATCAATCAGATTGGTCCAAATTCGGTTATGAGGGCGTTCAGATTGATTGAGGGTTGTGCTGGTGGACGTGCGAGCGGTGCTCCAGAGGAGCAACATGTTTATAGAACCATTCCACCATCACCATCTCGCTCCGGAGGAGCGACATGGCGCTCCTAAACGGAGCGCGAGTTGGTTGGTTCTATGCAGCTATAAACATGGTGCTCCTACGGAGCACAACCCAAATCAATTTGCTTGCAAATCAGCATCTTGACCGAAAGTTAACGACGCGCCAGTTGGACCAGCAAGCATCGTCCACGCTCGTAAACTCCGTGACTAGAACAGGTTCCCCGTAAATGACCAAATTACCCACACGGCGGCATAACGCTTGCTCGCCACGTCACTCAGGTGCGCTCAGACGAGCGCGCAAGACTCACGTCCTTCGTTACGAGCCCCCCGCTCTCCCCCGAGCAAACGAATTGGAGAGATTAGCTTATGAAGAAGAATGAATTCTCCGAACTCGGTTCCAACCTGCTGATGGTGGGATCAGTATCCCTGGCGTTCATGCCTTTTCTGCTCGGCGACCGCCTGATTCTGATTGTTACTGGATTGATGCACGAGGGTGGTCTGATGATCGATCAGTTCGGCAACTACCTGACGTGGCTGGTTTCTTAATGTTGGTCCAGCAGCTTATCGCCAAACACCCGCCGGCCGCCGAGTGAAGTGTAGAAGCCGTAAATCGTGATACCCAGTGCCATCACCAAAGCAAAAAGCGTCGACGACGCATACCACGCAGAAAAGTCTGTAGTCATGGGGTACGCGAGACTCAGGAAGAAAAATAGCTGGGCCGACATCGTGGCGAGCAGACCAAAGCGAGCCACCACGATCGTAATCGACAACGCAATCAGGATTGACGCAACCCAGAACAGATGCGGGCCAATAAAGGCGAAGGCCAATACCTCGACCGCTAGTGCGATAACGAATAGCGCCAACGTTGCCAGCCACTCCCTCCGCAGCAGGATATAGAGCAATAAGAGCACGAAAAGAAACGCAAAACCAATAAACACGCTCCCGACCAGTTGTGAACTCAAAAAGGCCGCGAACATTCTTCGCATACTGCCCAGAGTTAAGACGTTGGTGGTTATGATCGGTGGCGCGTCGTAACCAAACCAGCGCGATATTAGTAGACCGAACGGAATACACGCGCCATGTATCAGGCCCAACAATCCGCCCATTAAAAGATCCCGTCCGACCATCGGATCACGAAAGCTCCCTGCCATCAGTCTGGTCCAGGAAATAATCAGTCGCGGCCACCTTCTGCGAACATGTGGTTCCAGTGCGAGGTAAAGCAGCCATATCAAAGCTGCCGGCGTCAGTGAGTACGCAACCATCAGTGTAATTAAGCTGAGTTCTTCACCGATATCGGGCACGTGGTGAGCACCGATCAGGCCGCCCGCTACCGCGACCAGAAAGACAAACATCGCAAGTCGGAACGCATTGCGTTTATCACCACGACCGAGTTGAAGATTGCGACGGCCCATTAACGCAGCACCAATCGCAACTGCCAGAAAAACGGCAAAGAGCAAGATCGTGGCGACACGTTCTCCACCGCTGATGCTTTGCTCCTCCTGTCGCAGCGGCCTGTCCCATGGAAAGATAATTGCAAACTCAACGGGACGATTCTTGAATGCCGAGGCTTCAATGCGGACGGGGATCTGTTGATGGTCCACGTGTGGACCTTCCCATGCGGCGCGCTCGTCCGCGTACAGGAGCGGCACCCACTTCGGCTCGGACGGTGTGAACTTCGTCTGGTCCAATCCAGCGGCCGCAAACAGTTTAGACCAGTCGGTACTTGCTGCTGGTTCACCCGCCGATTCAAGCTGCGGTGGCACACGCTCAAACTTCACCAGACGTCCACGGGGATCGAGAGAAACGTTGGTCATCCCGCTAATGTCCAGCGCAGGATTCCAGGGAAGAATTACGACCGAACCGTCGGCGATTAAATACCTCGGCGCCTGTCTGTACCAGTAGTACAGCGTGAGCGGCTGGCCCGTCCGCATCAATTCCCAGTCCTGAAATTTTTGAGTGACGAGATAACGTGCGAAGCTTTGATCGAAAACAAAACCATGTGCCTGATCGACTGTAACGTTCTGATGACCAAGATTCGTAATGATCTCTCGCGCCCGTTCGGCCAGAACTTCCGGTGGCTTTTCCAGTGGTAAGTTGCGTTCACCTCGCGTATAGCTCGAGGAGAGGAGGAGAAATAACAACAGTGCGATTACTCCCCCAAGCGCACTCACGGCCGCGACGGGCTGAAGCGCTCCAGCCTTGGGTGCAGCCGCGACCATCTCCGGTGAAGGCGTCTCTCCGGCAGCAAGCGCGGCTGCAATCGGATCGCCGCCTGGAAGTGCTGCGGCTACTTGCAACGCCGATGACGGGCGTCGCGCAGGTTCTTTTTGAATACAGCGATCGATGACGCTTTCGATCACTGGATCGAGATCTTTTACGAAGGCCGTGGGCGTTGTTGGTGTCGTATCGCTGCGCCGAAGTTTGATTAGCTCGCCCAGGCTTGGCGCATCGAAAGCACGTTTGCCTGTGAAGAGCTCGTAGAGAACGAGCCCCAGCGAATAGATGTCGCTGCGCACTGTCACGGTTTTTCCGTCGAGTTGTTCCGGAGCCATGTAGGCAGGTGTGCCTGCGCTGATTTCGTCGTCGCGAAACTCCTCAGCCAGTCCGGCCAGACCGAAGTCAGTGATGCGAGCGTTGCCATCGCTGTCGATCATTATGTTTGACGGCTTCAGATCTCGATGCAGAATTCCGTTTTCGTGCGCGGCTGCTAATCCGGCGCAGATCTGTCGAGCGATTTGAACGGCTTTGTCTGAGGGCAGGCGGCCGATGCGACGTAGAAGGGAACTGAGCTCCTCGCCTTTAATAAACTCCATCGATAGAAAATGTCTTCCATCGATCTCGCCGATGTCGTAAACGCGACAGACGTTGCGATGCGAAACCTGGCGCGCGACGCGCACCTCGCGATGAAACCGCGCGAGTGCAGCGCCGTCACTGAGAAAGCGATCCGGCAGGAACTTTAGCGCTACTGGTTGGCTGAGCTTGAGATCGTCGGCGCGATAGACTTCGCCCATCCCGCCTTTGCCGAGCAGACCGACGATTCGATAACGTTCGGCTAGGATTGTCCCAGGGACAAAACGGGCATCATCGATCGAGTCTAATGAGGACGATCGACTTGAGCCTCGTGCTGAGGGTTCGAACTTGACGGTTTCGTCTTCGATCATCGGGACCACAGATTACACAGATTTGACCGATTTGTCTGTGTAATCTGCGGGGCCGGCTTACTTAC